>DATMTG010000297.1:0-3869 GCA_035565075.1 Stenotrophobium sp. | reverse complement strand
GGCACAGCGGGTGGGGCAATGTCCTTCGTGAAACGTGGACGGCGTTACAATTCGCGCTTCATCCAAGAGTTCCTGCCGCCATGTTTCCCCGTATCCGTGAAGACATCCGTTCCATCCGCGAGCGCGACCCCGCAGCGCGCTCGGTGTGGGAGGTGGTGACCTGCTACCCGGGCCTGCATGCGGTCTGGGGCCATCGCCTCAGCCACTGGCTGTGGCACCACGGCCTGAAATGGCTGGCGCGGCTCAACTCGCATCTGGCGCGCTGGCTGACCGGCATCGAGATCCATCCGGGCGCGGTGATCGGCCGGCGCCTGTTCATCGATCACGGCATGGGCGTGGTGATCGGCGAAACCGCTGAGATCGGCGACGACGTCACGCTCTACCACGGCGTGACCCTGGGCGGCGTCAGCTGGAACAAGGGCAAGCGCCATCCGACGCTGGGCAACAACGTGGTCGTCGGCGCCGGCGCCAAGGTGCTCGGCCCGTTCCTGGTCGGTGACGGCGCGCGCGTCGGCTCCAACTCGGTGGTGGTCAAGGAAGTGCCGCCGGGTGCCACGGTCGTCGGCATTCCCGCGCGCGTCGTGCAGGAGCCGCACGCGCCGTCCGACCGCCTGGTGGCGATGGCCAAGAAGATGGGATTCGATGCCTACGGCCTCAGCCGCGACATGCCCGATCCGGTATCCAACGCGATCGGCGCCATGCTCGATCACATCAATGTCCTCGACGAGCGGCTGGTCCGCGTGTGCAAGTTCCTGCACGAGATGGATTCGCGCATGCCGGAGCTGGAACTGAGCAAGCTGCAGTTGCCGGAATTCTGCGAGGAGGGTCCGGCGCTGGATTCTCTGGCGGCGGCCGAGGCCCGGCCCGGGTCGCCGCGCAAAGCCGACTGAGCGCGCATGCCGGTCTATTTCGATCACAACGCCACCACGCGGCTCGATCCGCGCGTGCTCGAAGCGATGTTGCCGCTGCTCAGCGGTCCGTACGGCAATGCATCCAGCCTGCACCGCTTCGGCCGCGCCGCGCGCGACGCGGTGGAAGCGGCGCGGGTGCAGGTCGCCGCGCTGGTCGGGGCGCAGCCGGGCGACGTGATCTGGACCTCTGGCGGCACCGAGTCGAACAATCTGGCGATCAAGGGCGTGGCCGATGCCGCGCCGCCGAGCCGCGTGCTGTACGGCGCGACCGAACATCCCGCGGTGATGGAAACCGCCGAGGCCCTGAGGCTGCGCCACTGGGGCGTCGAGGCCATCGCGATGGATCGTCAGGGCATCGTCCGCTGGGACCTGTTCGCCGAGCAGTTGCAGCGCGCACCGGTGAAGCTGGTGGCGCTGATGCGGGCCAACAACGAGACCGGCGTCGTGCAGGACGTCGCCCGCGCCGCGCCGCTGGTACACGCGGCCGGCGCCTGGCTGCATGTCGATGCGGTGCAGGCGGCGGGCAAGATCCCGGTGGATTTCGCGGCGCTGGGTTGCGACCTGATGAGCCTGTCGAGCCACAAGATCTACGGGCCCAAGGGCATCGGCGCGCTGATTCGCCGCGCCGAGGTCGACCTGGCGCCGCTGCACCACGGCGGCGCGCAGGAACACGGCCTGCGCGGCGGCACGGAGAACGTCGCCGCCATCGCCGGATTCGGTGTGGCCGCGGAGCTGGCCTTGCAGGCGCTCGCGCAGAGTACGCAGCACGAGCGTGCGTTGCGCGATCGCCTCGAGCAGGGTTTGCGCGGCATTGCCGGCGTCGAGATTTTCGGTGCGGGCGCCGAGCGCCTGCCCAACACCCTGCAATTCGCATTGCATGGATACGATGGCGAGGCGCTGCTGATGCAGCTCGACCGCAAGGGCTTCGGCGTGTCCAGCGGTTCGGCCTGCGCCTCCGGTCGCGGCGAGCCGAGTCATGTGCTGCTCGGCATGGGCGTGGCGCGCGACGTGGCCAAGGGCGCCATCCGCGTGAGCCTGGGGCAGGACAATACCGAGACCGAAATCGACCAGTTTCTGAAAATCTTCACGCAGCTGGCGTCTCCGGGGTGATGATCTATCTCGACAACGCCGCGACCACGCCGCTGGACCCGCGCGTGCTGGATGCCATGCTGCCGTGGCTGCGTGAGGATTTCGGCAACCCCGCGTCCGAGCACGGGCCGGGGCGTCGCGCACGCGCCGCAGTCGAGCAGGCACGGGCGCAGGTCGCGGCACTCTTGGGTGCCGAGGCGCAGGAGATCATCTGGACCTCGGGCGCGACTGAGTCGAACAACCTCGCGATCAAGGGTGCGCTGGAATTCCGCGGCGTCCGCGCGGGACACATCGTGACCTCTCGCATCGAGCACAAGTCGGTGCTGGACACCTGCCGCTGGCTGGAGACGCAGGGCACGCGCGTGACTTATCTCAAGCCGGACGCGCAGGGCCATATTGCCGCCGAACCGGTGATGGCGGCGCTGACGCCGGAGACGGCGCTGGTGTCGCTGATGTGGGTCAACAACGAGATTGGCACCGTCAATCCGGTCGAGACCCTGGCGCCGCTGCTGCGCGAGCGCGGCATCCTGTTTCATGTCGATGCGGTGCAGGCGGCGGGCAAGCTGGCGATCGACCTGTCGCGTACCCCGGTCGATCTGCTGTCGCTGTCGGCGCACAAGGTCTATGGACCCAAGGGCATCGGCGCGCTGTTCGTGCGCAAGCGGCCGCGCGCGCGGCTGGCGCCACAGATCCACGGCGGCGGCCACGAGCAGGGCATGCGCTCGGGCACGCTGGCGACGCCACAGGTCGTCGGCATGGGCACAGCCTTCCGGCTCGCGGCACAGGAATGGGCGGCCGATGCCCGGCGCCTGGGCGGCTTGCGCGACGATCTCTGGCGGCGCCTGCAGTGCCTGCCAGGGGTGGTTCTGAACGGCGACCTCGCGCATGGCGTGCCGCATGTCCTGAACGCCGGCTTCGAGGGCGCCGAGGGCGAGAGCCTGCGTGCGCTGCTCGACGGACTGGCGGTGTCCAGCGGCTCGGCCTGCTCCTCGGCCACGCGCGAGCCTTCGTTCGTGCTGCGCGCGCTGGGCCGCGACGACGAACTGGCGGGATCCTCGCTGCGCTTCTCGCTGGGGCGGTTCACCACGCAGGCCGAAATCGCCGGGGCCGCCGACCAGGTGATCGCCGCGGTCAACAGGCTGCGGGCGTTGTCGCCGCTCTGGGTGGCCTGACCGTGTCCATGGAAAATGTTTTTGGCTACTCCGCCGAGGTCTGGCGGCGTTTCCGGGAGCCCGTTCACGCCGGGCGGCTCGAAGGCGCCGGTGTCGTTGCCGCGCAAGCCGGCAGTGCCGCCGCGCACGCGGTGCTGCGTGTGGAACTGCGACTGGAGGCAGGCGCCGTGCGGGATGCGCGCTTTGGCGCCTATGGCTGCCCGACGACGATTGCGGTGGGGGAGTGGCTGGCGTCGCGGCTGCAGGGACGGGCGGTGGCCGCCCTCGACGCGATCTCCGTGGCGGAAATCCGCGCTGCGCTTGAAATTCCCGATGATCGGGCCCATTGTGCCCTCATGGGCGAGGATGTCGTTCGCCAGTTGCTCGAACAGGTTGCACCATGACGATCCAGTTGACCGAAAGCGCCGCCCGGCGCATCACCGATCAGATCCAGAAGCGCGGCAAGGGCGTGGGACTGCGCCTGGGCGTGAAGAAGTCCGGCTGCTCGGGGTATGCCTACACCATGGACTACGCCGATGAAATCGGCCCGGAAGACCGGGTTTTCGAGAGCCACGGCGCAAAATTGGTGGTACGTGGTGAGTTTCTGCCGCAGTTGCAGGGCCTGACGCTGGATTACCAGAAGAACGGGCTCAACGAGGCCTTCAAGTTCATCAACCCCAATGTCACCGCCCAGTGCGGATGCGGCGAGAGTTTTGCG
>DATMTG010000296.1:0-4711 GCA_035565075.1 Stenotrophobium sp. | reverse complement strand
TCGCTTTATCGGGTCGCCGCGTCGCTCAGCGCGATGAAATCGACCTTCTCGCGCACGGCACAATCCGGGCACGGCCAGTCGGACGGAATCTGTGCCCAGCGGGTGCCGGGGGCGAACCCCTCGCGCGGACAACCCTGGGCTTCGTCGTAGATATAGCCGCAATCGGTGCACTGGTAGCGCGATGTCGGCGCAGCGACGGCCTGAGCGCGGACCTGGTCGCCGGGAAACAGTTCCGGATTGCCGTCGTCGAGCTTGGCCTGGTGCCAGCGCGCCAACAGTTGCGCACGTTTCGGCGGATAAATATTGGCCTTGCTGAGGTCGCCCTGGTAGTGCTTGACCACCAGCGGGTCCATCTGGCGGAACCACAGCGGCGGGATGTAGGCCAGCATCAGCATCGAGGCATAACCGGACGGCAGCTGCGGGCTCTCGTCGAAGTGACGCAAAGCCTGGAAGCGGCGCGTCGGGTTGGCGTGGTGATCGGAATGACGCTGCAACTGGTACAGGAACAGGTTGGTGACGATGTGGTTGCTGTTCCAGGAATGCTCGGGACGGCAGCGCTCGTTGCGGCCATCGGCGCCTTTTTTACGCAGCAGACCGTAGTGCTCGAGATAGTTCACGACCTCCAGCAGCGATGCGCCATAAAACGCCTGCAGCAGCAGGAACGGCAGGGCCAGCCAGCCCAGCCACAGGGTCAGCGCACCAAAGAAAACCACGGTCATGGCCCAGGCTTGCAGGTTCTCGTTGTGCAGCGAGAACACGCTCTGGTTGTTGCGCGCCAGGCGCGCCTTCTCGATATTCCACGCCGACTTCACGCTGCCCACCATCGTGCGCGGCAGGAACGCCCAGAACGACTCGCCCATCTTTGAGCTGGCTGGATCTTCCGGTGTCGCCACGTTCTTGTGATGACCCTTGTTGTGCTCGATGAAGAAATGTCCGTACGCCACCGGCGCCAGCGTCAGCTTGGCCAGCCAGCGCTCCAGGCTGTTGGTCTTGTGACCCAGCTCGTGCGCGGTGTTGATGGCGATGCCATTGATCGTGCCGACCGTGAGGATCAAGCCGAGCGTCTGCCACCAGGCCGGATGCAGGCTGACAACCTGCCAGGCACCCCAGGCGGTCAGCGCGAACTGCGTCGGGATGTAGGCGTAGACGATGGCGCGATAGTAGCGGTCGTTCTCCAGATCGCGCACGGCGGATTCCGGCGCATTGGTGCGATCGACGCCGATCAGCCAGTCCAGCAGCGGGATCACACCGTATAGCAGCAGCCAGCCGCCCCAGGCGAACAGGCCAAACCCGGTGTATTGAAACAGGCCGAGCGTGATCAGGCCCAGCACCGGAATCATCGGACTCAGCAGCCACAGATACCGCTTGCCGTCCGTCCACGGAGCCGCTGCGGCTTCATTCACGATCGCATTCATCAGTCTTCCCTCCAACGTGTTGCCCGTGTCCGGCCCGGGCTGCCACGCCTGCGGTATACGCTCGGCGCAGTGATATAGTCAACGCCATCGAGCAATGGCGAAATAAGCCGCACACCGGCAAACCACAGCGAAACGCCGCCGACGGTGTCAGACTCCTGAAAACCCTATCAAAACGCCGCCGGACGCATGGACACCCTGAGCCTGATCCTCAATGACATCCGCCTGCATGGCGCCGTTTTACGCGAAATGCGGCTGTCATCGCCCTGGGCCGTGCAACTGCATACGCCGGGCCTGATCAGCTTCCATATCGTCGCGCGCGGCGAAGCCTGGCTGCTGAGCGCGGGCACCGATCCGCTCAAATTGCACAGCGGCGACATCGTCATGCTGCCCGACGGCATCGAGCACCGCGTGCAGGACGACCCCGCCACCCGCATCACGCCACAGGACCTGATGCCGATGCTTGATGGTCCACTGGCGTCGCCGATCAGTCTCGGCGGCAGCGGGCCGGGCACGACATTGATCAGCGGCCACTTCCGATTCGATATCAGCCTGGCGCGGCCGCTGATCGGCGCCCTGCCGAACATCCTGCACCTGCGCAGCGTCGCCGGCACACCCGCGCCGTGGCTGCGCATCGGCCTGCAATTCATCGCCGAGGAAAACGCCAAGCCGCTGCCGGGCCAGCAGGTCATCATCAACCGCGTCGCCGACATCCTGCTGGTGGAGGCCCTGCGCGATTACGTTGCGACGCTGCCCGAAGGACACGGCAACTGGCTGCTCGCCCTGCGCGACAATGCGCTATCGGCCGCGCTGTCGGCGATGCATCGCGAACCCGGGCGCAACTGGACGGTCCCCGATCTGGCCGCACTTGCGCATCTCTCGCGTTCCGCGTTTGCCGAGCGCTTCACCCTGATCCTCGGCCAGCCGCCGCTGAGCTATCTCACCGAACACCGCATGCGCCTGGCTTCGTGGAAGCTGACGCAGACCCGGCTGTCCATCGCACAGATCGCCTCGCAGGTGGGCTACGCCTCGGAGACGGCGTTCAGCCAGGCCTTCAAGCGTTCGCAGGGCCGTTCGCCATCGAGCCTGCGCAAGCTCTAAAATCACGCCATGGAACGCGACTACACCCCCGCCGATCATCTGCTGATGCGCCTGCAACAGGGCTTGTCGCTGCTGCGCGCGCCGGCAACCGCGTCCCGGCGCAATCCGGCGCGACAGCAGGACGAATCCGAACTGCCGGAGCCGGCGCGCCGCCATGCCGCCGGCCTGATGCGCGTCAACCATGCCGGCGAAGTGGCGGCGCAGGCGCTCTATCAAGGCCAGGCGCTGACCGCGCGCAATCCGCGGGTGCGCGAGCATCTGCTCGATGCTGCGCGCGAAGAACAGGACCACCTGCACTGGTGCGAGGAGCGTCTATCGGAATTGGGCGATGCGCCGAGCAAGCTCAGGCCCCTGTGGTACGCCGGCTCTTTCGCCATCGGCGCGGTTGCGGGGCTGTCGGGCGACCGCTGGAGTCTCGGCTTCGTCGCCGAGACCGAGAAACAGGTCGCGGAACATCTCGATGAACACCTGCACCAGTTGCCGGAGCAGGACCGCAAGAGCCGCAGCATCGTCGAGGCCATGCACAGCGACGAGACCCGCCACGGCCAGGATGCCCTGGCGGCCGGCGGCAAACCGTTACCGCAACCCGTGCGCGCGCTGATGAAGCGCGTGGCGCAGGTGATGAAATTCGGCGCTTACCGCTTCTGAACGCAGGGCCGTGCAGCGGCCCGCTCAGTTCCTGTCTTTCTTGTCCTACTTGTCCTTGCGGGCGGCCGCGTGCAGATCGTGCTCGATCAGGTCGGCGAGATCATAGGCCACTTCCGACGCGGCTTTTTGCAGCGCCAGCTCGCGATCGTCGCTGCCATTGACGCCGTCCTGAGTCTGCCCCGCATAGTGCGCGGCGCCATCACGGGCATCGGTCATCCGGTAGCTCGCTGCAAAGCCCGCCTGGTCATCGCCGAACCACGACCAGGCATGCGGCGGCGCGCTGCCCGGATAAATCTGCTTGATCTCGCCCTCGACGATGAAGCGCTCGCCGCGGCTGGCGGTATCGTCCGGCATCACCTGCGCGCGAATCCCGTCCGACTGCAACGCGCCCGCAAGGTACTCGGCAAACGCCTGGCCGTAATCCGTATCGCCGCGATACGCGTCGCCGGCCGACTGGATCGAGAACGGATGCACCACTACTTCGGGCGTCGTGTCCAGCACCAGCGGCAGATACTTGGGCGGCACCGCTGCGCAGGCACCGAGCAGCAGCGCTGCCGCCAGCGGCGGCAACCAGCGGCCTAAAATCCGGGCCGTCCGGGATTCTGTTGGATTCAAGGGGCGCTCCATGGCTTGCATGACCCGATCATGACGGCGCGCGGCACCGGCCGCAATATGGCGTCATCTAGTCCATCGGCATTATCCCGACGCCGGGCTGAGGCGCTAAGCTTGGCGCACGCTATCGCCGCATACACGGAGACCGAACATGAAATACTGGACGATGCTACTGGCGCTCGCTGTGTTCACCCAGGCGCACGCAGGCGATGATGCGCGTCGAGTGCTGGACTGCATGCGGGCCAATGTGCCGTCCGCGGCGCAGGTCGAAGACATACAACTGTCCTCCTCCGACAGCACCGGCACAACGCGCGCACTCAGCGGCAAAATCTACGCGCAGCGCAAAGGCACGCACGGCAGTGGCGAACTGCAGGTGGCGTTGCGCATCGAGAGTCCCACGCCGTATGCCGGCGCCGCCTACCTGATCCGCGAACCCGGCGCCGGCCGGCAGAGCAGCATGTTCGTCTACCTGCCCTCGGTCGGCCGCGTGCGCCGCATCACCGGCGCGTTCGTCGATGGCTCGCTGATGGGCACCAACTTCAGCTACCAGGATTTCCGCCAGCTGGCGACCGCCTTCGCCGGCAGCACGGCGACGCTGGAACCGCCGTCCACCATCGAACAGCGCCCGGTCTACGTGCTGTCGTTCAGGCCGGCGGCGGGCAGCCACTCCAGCTTCGACAGGGTCCGCGCCTGGGTCGATCAAAAAACCTGCGTGCCGCTCAAGGCTTCGTTCTACGCCGGCAACGCCCTGCTCAAGGCGCTGACCGCCTCGGCGGACGCACTGCGGCAATCGGGCAAGTACTGGTACCTGTCGGAAATGACCATGAGCGACCTCAGGAGCGGCAGCCAGACCGTGCTGCGTGTCGCGCACGTCGGCGAAGGCGTTGGCATCGACAAGCACTATTTCGAACCCGGCTCTTTCTATCAGGCGAATTAAC
>DATMTG010000295.1:0-5929 GCA_035565075.1 Stenotrophobium sp. | reverse complement strand
ATCGGGCGAGCACAGCGGGTGGCGGAAATATAGAGATATTCGCTGAAACGATACCACTGGCGATGCCGGTTGCGCAGGCTTGCGTCCGCCGGCGCCCGGTCAATCCGTTCGCGAATGCAGCGCCTGCAGCCGGTTGACGCCTTCCTCATCGAGGTAGTTCATCGCCACGGCTGCTGCGAGCGCGCCGGCGATGGTGGTGAAATAGCACAGCTTGTTCTGGATCGCCGCGCCACGGATCGAACGGGACTCCTCGATCGATTTCTTGCCTTCGGTGGTGTTGGCAATGAAGTGGATCTCGCCGTTCTTGATCATGTCGACGCAATGCGGCCGACCTTCCTTGACCTTGTTCACGCCTTCGCAGGCAATGCCGGCAGCCGAGATCAGCGCTGCGGTGCCGTGCGTCGCCACCACCCGGAACCCCTTGCCGGCCAGGATGCGCGCCAGTTCCACCGCCTTGGGCTTGTCGCCGTCGCGCACGCTGATGAACGCCGTGCCGGAGCGCGGTACCGTCATCCCCGCAGCCAGCAGCGCCTTGTTGTACGCCTCGCCGAAATAGGTGCCGACGCCCATCACCTCGCCGGTCGAGCGCATCTCCGGTCCCAGCAGGGGGTCCACAGCAGGAAATTTGTTGAACGGGAACACCGACTCCTTCACCGAGTAATACGGCGGGATCAGCTCGCCGGCGATCCCCTGCTCCTTGAGGCTGATGCCGGCCATGCAGCGCGCGGCGATTTTAGCAAGCGGCCGTCCGGTCGCCTTCGACACGAACGGCGAAGTGCGTGAAGCCCGCGGATTGACTTCCAGCAGGTAGACGGTCTCGCCCTGCACCGCAAACTGGGCATTCATCAATCCCACCACGTTCAGCGCCCGGGCCAGCTTCACCATCTGCGCACGGATGTCGTCCTGCACCTTTTTCGGCAGCGAGTAGGCCGGCAGCGAACAGGCGGAATCCCCGGAATGGACACCGGCCTCCTCGATATGCTCCATGATGCCGCCGATGACGACATCGGTGCCGTCGGCCAGCGCATCCACGTCCACTTCAATCGCGTTGTTGAGGAAACGATCCAGAAGCACCGGCGATTCGTTGGACACTTTGACCGCTTCAGTCATGTAGCGCTTGAGATCGTCCTCATCGTGAACGATTTCCATGGCACGTCCACCCAGCACGTAGGACGGCCGCACCACCAGCGGGTAGCCGACCTTTGCCGCGATGCCCAGCGCCTGCCTGATCGAGGTCGCCGTCCCGTTGGGCGGCTGCAGCAGGCCGAGCTTGTCGACCAGCTTCTGGAAACGCTCGCGATCCTCGGCCAGGTCGATCGAATCCGGCGTGGTGCCGATGATCGGCGCACCCGCGGCTTCGAGCTGGCGCGACAGTTTCAGCGGGGTCTGGCCGCCGAACTGCACGATCACGCCCTTGGGCTTTTCAAGATCGATGATCTCCATGACGTCCTCGAACGTCAGCGGCTCGAAGTAGAGCCGGTCGGAGGTGTCGTAATCGGTCGACACGGTTTCCGGATTGCAGTTGATCATGATGGTTTCAAAACCATTCTCGCGCAGCGCCATCGAGGCGTGCACGCAGCAATAGTCGAACTCGATGCCCTGGCCGATGCGGTTGGGTCCGCCGCCCAGCACCACGATCTTGTCGCGCTGGCTGGGCGCCGCCTCGCATTCCTCGTCGTAGCTGGAATACAGGTAGGCCGTGCTGGACGGGAACTCGGCGGCGCAGGTGTCGACGCGCTTGTAGACCGGCCGCACTCCCAGCTTGTGCCGCTGCTTGCGGACCGACTCTTCCTTCACGCCCAGCAGCCTGGCCAGGCGGCGATCGGAAAAGCCCAGGCGCTTGTAACGACGCAGATCGGATTCCTCGATCCGGCTGATTTTCTGCTGATGGATTTCGCTTTCGACTCCGATCAACTCCTCGATCTGATCGAGGAACCAGGGATCGATCCGGCTGAGGCGGAACACTTCATCCACCGTCATGCCGGCACGGAAGGCGTCGCCGATGTACCACAGGCGCTGCTGCCGTGCCGTGGACAGTTCCTCGCGGATACGGTTGACCGAGGCTTCGCTGAAATCTTCCACCTGCGGATCGAACCCGTCCGCACCGACCTCCAGCCCGCGCATCGCCTTCTGCAGCGATTCCTGGAAATTGCGGCCGATGGCCATGACCTCGCCCACCGATTTCATCTGCGTGGTCAGACGCGAGTCGGCCTGCGGGAATTTCTCGAACGTGAAACGCGGAATCTTGGTGACGACGTAATCGATGCTCGGCTCGAACGACGCCGGTGTCATGCCGCCGGTGATGTCGTTGCGCAACTCATCCAGCGTGTAACCCACCGCGAGCTTGGCCGCGACCTTGGCGATCGGGAAGCCGGTCGCCTTGGATGCCAGCGCGGAAGAGCGCGACACGCGCGGATTCATCTCGATCACGATCATGCGGCCGTTTTCGGGATTGATCGAAAACTGCACGTTGGAGCCGCCGGTCTCGACGCCGATCTTGCGCAGCACCTTGATGCTGGCGTCGCGCATGATCTGGTATTCCTTGTCGGTGAGCGTCTGCGCCGGCGCGACCGTGATCGAATCGCCGGTGTGCACGCCCATCGGGTCGAAATTCTCGATCGAGCAGATGATGATGCAGTTGTCGTTGCGGTCGCGCACCACCTCCATCTCGTATTCCTTCCAGCCGAGCAGCGACTCTTCGATCAATACCTCGGTGGTCGGCGACAGGTCGAGACCACGCGCGACGATCTCCTCGAACTCCTCGACGTTGTAGGCGATGCCGCCGCCGGTGCCGCCGAGCGTGAACGACGGCCGGATGATCACCGGGAAACCGATGGTGGCCTGCAGACTGCGCGCTTCCTCCATCGTGTGAGCGACGCCGGACTTGGCCGAACCCAGGCCGATTTCGGTCATGGCGTCGCGGAACTTCAGCCGATCCTCGGCCAGGTCGATCGCCTTCTCGCTGGCCCCGATCATCTGCACGCCGAATTTTTCCAGCACACCGTTATGCGCCAGGTCCAGCGCGCAGTTCAGTGCGGTCTGTCCGCCCATGGTCGGCAGCAGGGCATCCGGACGCTCGTTCTCGATGATGCGCGCCAGCGTCTGCCAGCGGATCGGCTCGATGTAGGTGGCATCCGCCATTTCCGGATCGGTCATGATCGTCGCCGGATTCGAGTTCACCAGGATCACCCGGTAACCCTCTTCACGCAGGGCCTTGCAGGCCTGGGCGCCCGAATAATCGAACTCGCACGCCTGGCCAATCACGATCGGCCCGGCTCCGATGATGAGGATGCTCTTGATGTCTGTGCGTTTGGGCATCGTGCGCTCGCTAAATCAACTGGCAGTGTTCAAGACCCGGGTGCCGGCTGCCACCACACCAGCGGGTTTCAAACCCGATCCGCCATCAGGCGGATGAATTGGTCAAACAGGTAATCGAGATCGTGCGGGCCGGGGCTGGCCTCGGGATGTCCCTGGAACCCGAAGGCCGGAACATCCGTCAGACGGATTCCCTGCAGGGAGCCGTCGAACAGCGACTTGTGCGTGATCCGGACGTTTGCCGGCAACGTCGTCTCGTCTACCGCAAAGCCATGGTTCTGGCTGGTGATGAGCACACGGCCGGTCTCGACATCCTGTACCGGATGGTTAGCGCCGTGGTGACCGAATTTCATCTTGACGGTCTTGGCGCCGAGCGCCAGGCCCAGAATCTGGTGGCCCAGACAGATGCCGAAAAACGGCAGCTTGCGCGCCATGAATTCGCGCGCGGCGGCGATCGCATAGTCGCAAGGCTCCGGATCGCCCGGACCGTTCGACATCAGCACGCCATCGGGTTTCAACTTGAAGACTTCCGCCGCAGGCGTCTGCGCCGGCAGCACGGTCACCCTGCAGCCGCGGTCCACCAGCATGCGCAGGATGTTCTGCTTGACGCCGAAATCGTAGGCGGCCACGTGGAAACGCTCGGGAACCGGCGCACGCTGTTCATCCGGGCCGATCCAGGTTGCCTGCGTCCACGGGTAGGCCTGGGCGGTGGTGACGACCTTGGCCAGGTCCATGCCCTTGAGTCCCGGGAACGCCTGAGCCGCCTTGAGCGCGGTCATTTCATCAACGGCACCCGCCATGATGCAGCCGTTCTGCGCGCCCTTGTCGCGCAGGATGCGCGTCAAGCGCCGCGTGTCGATGCCGGCAATCGCCACCACGCGGTTCTGGACGAGATAGTCGCTGAAGTCCTGGGTCGAACGGTAGTTGCTGGGCTTTCGCGGCACCTCGCGTAGCACCAGGCCGGCCAGCTGCACGCGTTCGGACTCGGCATCTTCGGGATTCGTGCCGACATTGCCGATATGCGGATACGTCAGGGTGACGATCTGCTCACGGTAGGAGGGATCGGTGAGAATTTCCTGGTAGCCGGACATGGCGGTATTGAACACCACCTCCCCCACCGACTGTCCCTCCATGCCAATCGAAAAACCTTTGAAAACATTGCCATCGGCGAGGGCGAGTAGAGCCGGCTTGAGTTGGGTCATCGGCACAGGACTTTTTGGCTAATCCGCAGTCAGACATGGAAACGGGGGCCACAGCCCCCGTTCAGGATTAGCCCGGCATTTTACGTTGCAACACCGCCCGCGTCCAATGGAAATTGCACGCCGCCTTCAGAGCCCCAGCACGTCGCGCATCTCATAGAGTCCTGCGGGACGGTCCTTCAGCCAGGCCGCCGCCTTGACCGCACCGCTGGAAAAATTACCCCGGCTGGTCGCCTTGTGCGAAATCTCGACCCGCTCGCCATCGCCCAGGAACATGACCGTGTGATCGCCGACGACGTCGCCGCCGCGAACCGTGGCGAAACCGATGGCATTGCGATCGCGCGCACCCGTAATGCCATGGCGCTCATAGACCGCGCAATCCTTGAGATCCCGTCCCAATCCTGCCGCAACCGCCTCGCCCATGCGCAGTGCGGTACCGCTGGGCGCATCGACCTTGTGGCGATGATGTGCCTCGACGATCTCCACGTCATATCCATGACTCAGGGTCTTGGCCGCAAGCTCCAGCAGCTTGAGCGTGACGTTGACGCCGATGCTGAAATTGGCCGACAGGCAGATGGGAATCCTGCGTGCGGCCCCGGCCAGCTCGATTTTCTGCTCGGGACTGAAACCGGTCGTGCCGATCACCATCGCGCGCTGATGCGCAACGCAGACGGGCAGCACTGCAAGCGTGGCCTCGGGCCGGGAAAAATCGATGAGGACATCGAACCGGTCGGCCACGGCATCCAGGTCATCCGTCACCTGCACGCCCACCGGTGCCAGTCCCGCCTGGGCTGCGGCGTCCTGCCCCAGCAAGGGGTTGCCGGCACGGTCCAGCGCTGCGGTCAGCGTCACCTCGGGGGTCTGCACCACAGTCTGGATAATGGCTCGGCCCATGCGGCCTGTAGCGCCGAGTACGGCAATGCGGGTCAGGTTACTCATGCAGAAGATTCCCGGAAATTTGCAAAGTTTACCCGGAGATCGAGCGCCCTGCGCCTGCTACAGCTTCAATTCATGCGGCGACGAAGCAAAAGCAAACGCCAGCGCGCCCTCGCCGACATTGACGCCGCCGGTGATGCTCATGATGCTCTTGAAAACCTCGATCTTGTGCTCGCGGCAAAGCTTCATCAGCGCTTCGTAGCCGGGCAGACGCTCCATCTCGCTCAAAGGGCCGCCGTAGCTGAAGGTCAGGGTCGGCGTCAGCAGAGTGTTCTGAATAATGCGCTGGGACAGGTAGCCGAAGCACTTCTCGACGCTGTCTTCAAAATGACGCATCTTGGCGACCGGCTCCGTGTTGTTCCGGTAGGCCCGCAGCAACGGCTTGATATCCAGTGCCGTGCCGAGCACGGCGCTGACCCAGCCGACGCTACGGTCCCCCTTCTTCTGCGCACGCACACGCAGATAATGCAGATCGCGCG
>DATMTG010000294.1:0-2001 GCA_035565075.1 Stenotrophobium sp. | reverse complement strand
GCCCGTATCGCCTCTTCCGGTTAGCGCCGAGCGATCTCCGATCCGGCGCCGGGCGGCTACCTGATACCGAGCACTGTATCGTGTAGCCGCGTTACTTCCCGATCCGATCGTTCCGCGCTACGCGGGGTTGCGGCTACAATGCCGTTCAACCATCCAACGGGAATCTCCCTCATGATCCGCAGCATGACAGGCTATGCGCGCGTCGAAGTGCAGGCGCCATGGGGCCGCATCAGTTGGGAACTGCGCTCGGTCAATCACCGCTACCTCGATCTCCAGCTCAAGCTGCCGGAAGAATTCCGTGCGGTGGAAAACGAGTGGCGCACACAGGCCAGCGCGCATATTTCCCGCGGCAAGGTCGAGGCCGGGCTGCGTTATGTACGCGAGGGCGGCGCAGCGGACCAGCTGGAACTCGACCCGGGACGGCTGGTGCAACTCCGCAAGGCGCTGGATCATCTGGCGCAGGAGCTTGGCGCCACCACGGTGCCCGATCCCATGCGCATGCTGGCTTTTCCGGGGGTGCTGCGGCAGCAACAGGCCGATTTTGCACCAATGGTCGCGGAAGCCAGGAAACTGTTCGAGCGCGCATTGAAAGATTTTACCGAGACCCGCGCACGCGAAGGCGAGCGGCTGCAGCAGTTCCTGAGCGAGCGCTGCGATACCCTTGAGGGGTTGGTCAAGGCGGTCCGCGAACGCTATCCGCAGGTCCGGCAGCAGTGGCTTGAAAAATTGCGGGCGCGGTGTGCCGAACTGGGTGTCGAGGTGGAACAGCAGCGACTGGCCCAGGAAGTCGCGCTGGCCGCACAGCGGCTCGATGTCGAAGAAGAAATGTCGCGGCTGGACAGCCACGTCCAGGAAGTGCGGCAGACGCTCAAGCGCGGAGAATCCGTCGGCCGCCGGCTGGATTTCCTGATGCAGGAGCTTAACCGCGAGGCCAACACGCTGTCCTCCAAATCGCAGGACGCGGAGATGACGCGCTGTGGCGTCGAGATGAAGGTCTTGATCGAGCAGATGCGCGAACAGGTGCAGAACGTTGAGTGAGCCGGGCTCTGCGCGTGGGGAATTGTTCGTGCTGTCGGCGCCCAGCGGCGGCGGCAAGACCAGTCTTGCCCGGGCGCTGTTGCCGCGACTGGCGGCTGCGGGGCTCAAGGCGGCGATCTCGGTCTCCTACACGACTCGCGCGCCGCGCCCGGGGGAAGAGGACGGCGTGCATTACCACTTCGTCAGCGAAGCCGATTTTGCCGGGATGATCGGGCAGGGCGCTTTTCTGGAACATGCCAGCGTGTTCGGGCGCCGGTATGGGACCGGCCGGCAGCGCACCGAGGCGCAGCTTGCTGCGGGCTGCGACGTCATCCTCGATATCGACTGGCAGGGCAGCCGGCAGGTCAGGGCGCACGCACCGGAGACGCAGGGCATTTTCATCCTGCCGCCGTCGGTGGCCGAACTGGAGCGGCGTTTGCGCAGCCGTGCGCAGGACAGCGATGCGGTCATCGCCGAGCGCATGCGGCAGGCCCGCGAGGAGATGGCGCACTACGACGAATATGACTACCTGGTCGTCAATGATCGTTTTGAGATGGCGCTGGAGCAGTTGCTGGCCATCTTCATCGCGCGCCGGCAGCGACGCGAGCGGCAGGTTACCAGGCACTCGGCCCTGCTGGCCGCGCTTCTGGATAAAAAACCCCCAATCCGCTAAAATCCGCACCCTTTCGCATTCAGCCAGCAGGTTTTGTCATGGCCCGTGTCACCGTAGAAGACTGTCTCGACAAGATTCCCAACCAGTTTGAATTGACGCTGGTCGCCGCCAAGCGTGCGCGCCAGCTGGCGCGTGGCGCCGACGCCAAGATTCCCTGGGGCACGCACAAGTCCACCGTGCTGTCTCTGCGCGAGATCGCCGAAGGCCACATCGGCCGCGACGTGCTCGACGAACCGGATCTGCCGGCGATCCAGCAGCCCAAGGTCGAACTCGAAGCGCTGGACCCGTCTTTCGACATGTAGGCTCCGGCG
>DATMTG010000293.1:0-3926 GCA_035565075.1 Stenotrophobium sp. | reverse complement strand
CGGCGTAGGCCCGTTCCGCTGGGTGGCGCTCAGCGGCGACCCGGAAGACATCTACAAGACCGACCAGAAGGTGAAGGAGCTGATCCCCGACGACCAGCACCTGCACAACTGGCTGGACATGGCCAAGAGCCGCATCAGCTTCCAGGGCCTGCCCGCGCGCATCTGCTGGGTGGGGCTGGGCCAGCGCCACAAGCTCGGCCTCGCCTTCAACGAGATGGTGCGCAACGGCGAGCTGAAGGCGCCGGTGGTGATCGGCCGCGACCACCTCGACTCCGGCTCCGTCGCGTCACCGAACCGCGAGACCGAGGCGATGAAGGACGGCAGCGATGCGGTGTCCGACTGGCCGTTGCTCAACGCGCTGCTCAACACGGCGGGCGGCGCGACGTGGGTGAGCTTCCATCATGGTGGTGGCGTGGGGATGGGCTACTCGCAGCATTCCGGCGTGGTGATCGTCTGCGACGGTAGTGTCGAGGCGGACAAGCGGATTGCGCGGGTGTTGTGGAACGATCCGGGCACCGGGGTGATGCGGCATGCGGATGCGGGGTATGAGGATGCGGTGGCGTGCGCGAAGGAGCAGGGGTTGAAGTTGCCGATGATCGGTTGATGCTGCTGGCTACATCTGCCCGATCCATGGGTTATCGGGCAGATGTGCTTTGAGCGTTGCGGCGAAAAGCTTTCCATGATTGCGGATGCGCAGGTGCAGCAGCTCATGGACAATCACGCAATCCTGGAACGCCAGGGGTTTGCCGGGCAGTTCGTCACTGAATGTGACGCGCCCTGCCGATGAGCAGGAGGCCCACTTGCGAGTCATGCGTTGAACCCGGATCTGGGTGGGCCTCACCTTCAGCGTGATGGCCCATTGCGCGATGCGCTGGCGCAATGTGTCGGTATGCATGGCAGCGTTGTCTCAGTTCCGCAGCATGCGCAGCACGGCGTCGCCGAGGCGAACCATTTGCGCGCCGTCGGTGCCGCGGGTCACCAGGCTGCGGTAGATCTCGGACTTGAGCTGCCGCCGCTCGTCATCGTTGTCGCGATGATTCGGGTATTTCGCCGCTGCCGCCATGATCTCGCTGGCCATCGGCAGCGCATCCTTGATGCCGTCACCCTGCAGGTGCCAGTAGACCGCAAACGTGGCGGGATCGAGGCCGAGCTTTCCGCGTTCGACATCGGCCTGTTCTCGCTCGCTGACCAGTAGCGACAATTGCTCGATGGCCTGCTGCGTGTGGATCGTACGTTGTTCCAACGCGTCGAGGATGGCTGCCGCACGCTGGGCAATGTCGAGCAGCACTGGCTGTTGTTCCGCGTTCTCTTCGGCCTCGGTTTCGATGGCACGCACCAGGTTGATCACGGTGGCATTGTCGTCGTCGCCCTGACTGCGCAATGCCTGCAGGGTCTTCAGGTCAAACTCGACTACCTTGCCCGCGGTAACTGCCCCATAGCTGCTGGCCATGTCGCGCACCATCTGCTCGGTCTTGCGCGCTACGTCCTCATAGAAGCGGGTGGGGCTGGAGTAGGCGTTGCGAACCATCAGGTAAAAATCGACCAGCCGCTGGAACGTCTCGATGTGTTCGCGCAGCTCCGGCGAAGGCGAAAGGATTTCGTACAGGCTTTCGATCTGGCGGTAGCTGTCGTTGAATTCCTGGCGTGCCTCCGGTGCGAGGAATACGTCGTACAGCAGGGTTTCGAGCTGCTTGTCCTTGCCACCCTCAAGCGGAGCCAGGTAACGCGCTTGTGCTTCGGCCAGCAGGCGGCGGAACTCCAGCAGCAGCAGGTCAAGATCCTCGATCACACCGGACACATCCTGTGAGTCGAAGGCCAGCGCCTTGTTGAGATCACGCAGCATGCCGATGAAATCGACGATCAGGCCGCCCGGCTTCTGCCGGCCAGCCGCATCTTCATAGGGACGATTGACGCGCGAAATGGCCTGCAGCAACACGTGGTCGCGCATCGGCTTGTCCAGGTACATCGCGTACAGGATCGGTGCGTCGTAGCCGGTCAGCAGCTTGTCGGTGACGATCAGGATCTTCGGCTTCCTGTCCGCCTTGCGGAACAGCTTGCGGACGTTCTTTTCCCCTGCCTTGTCGATCTGGTGCAGGGCAACCAGCGGATAGTCGATCGCATCGGCGGCGCTGGCGGTGTACACGGGCACCGAATAATCCGCCGGTAGGTACTTGTCCAGCGCCTGTTTGTACAGCGCACAGGCCTCACGATCCACGCCGACCAGAAACGCCTTGTAGCCCAGCGGCTCCACGTTCTCGCGGAAGTGCCGCGCCACGAAGCGGGCGACGGCATCCACGCGCTCGTCCGATTTCAGGAACGCGCGCAGGTTCACCGCGCGATCGAGGATGCGGTTCAGGTCTTCGATGTCGCTGATGCCTTCGCTTCCGGCCAGCGCGTAGAACTCCTTTTCCAGCTTCTCGACCGGCAGCAACACGCGGGCCGGCGCAAGCGTATGGCGCAGCCGCACCGTGGTGCCGTCGGCGATGGACTCGGCGATCGAATACTTGTCGAGATAGCCGGATTCGTCCTCGCGGCCGAACGTCTTGAACGTGCCCTTGCCGTAGGCGGTCTTGTCTACCGGCGTGCCAGTGAAGCCGACCAGGGTGGCGCTGGGCAGGGCACCCATCAGGTAGTTGCCGAGGTCGCCGCCGGTGGAGCGATGTGCCTCGTCGATCAGCACGTACACGTTGCTGCGCGTGGACAGGTTTGCATCCAGCTTGTCGAACTTGTGGATCATGGTGACAACCAGGCCGCTGAACTCCTGTTTCAGCAGCGACTTCAGCCGCCTCTTGCTGGTGGCGATTTCCACCGCGATGCCGCTGCCCTGCAGGTCGCCGAGCAGGGCGTCCACCCAGCCGGAGAGCTGACCCTCCAGCTCGTTGCGGTCCACCACCAGCAGTACGGTGGCGCCGGCAAATCGCTGGGGGTTTTCCAGCATCAGGCGCGCCGCCGTCACCATGGTGAAGGTCTTGCCCGAGCCCTGGGTATGCCAGACCAGGCCGCTGCGCTTGCCGGGGTCGGCACAGCGCTCGGCCACTTTGATCGCCGCACGTGTCTGGTGCTGGCGCAGGATGGTTTTCTGCAGCTCGTCGTCCTGCTCGAAAAACAGGATCCAGTCGCGGAGCATGCGCAGGAAGCGGGCATGTTCGAAGAAATGCTTTACCCGGTCTTCGTAGCTGCCCGGCTTTTCTTCCTTCCAGTTGAAGACGTGCTTGCGCTGGGTGTTCCAGGTGACGCCGTAGAAGTATTCGATCAGGTGGGTGATGTTGAACACCTGCGGAGCGGTGAGCATCTCCGGCGTTTCCAGCTCGTAGCGGCGCAGCTGCACCAGCGCCTTGCTCATCGCGTCTTTCGATTTGGGGTTTTTGTTCTCGACTATCGCCACCGGCACGCCGTTGATCACGAACACCACGTCGGCGCGGTTGCCCTTGCGCGTGCCGTTGCGGTACGCCCATTCCCAGCTCACCTGGAAGGTATTGCTGCCGGGTGCGTTGTCGAAGTCCACCAGCCGCACGTTGCGATGGCGCTTCTCGCTGTCCAGGTAGATCGTCTGCTTGCCGCGCAGCCAGTCCAGCACCTCGCGGTTGCCGGCGATGGTGTTGGGCAGGCTTTCCAGCCGCTGCACGATGCCGGGCACGTCGGCGGCGGTGACCACGCCGGGATTCAGCCGCAGCAGCGCCGCTTCCAGCTC
This sequence comes from Stenotrophobium sp., assembly GCA_035565075.1. Classification (GTDB taxonomy): domain Bacteria; phylum Pseudomonadota; class Gammaproteobacteria; order Nevskiales; family Nevskiaceae; genus Stenotrophobium. Next base: position 235 of record DATMTG010000293.1, on the reverse strand, counting down.
GTCGTAGAAGAACAGGCCGCCCTCGCCGCGGCGCTTGCGCAGGGCCTCGCCGTCGCTCACGCGCTCCCAGCCGGCTGCGGCGGCGTAGTCGACCAGCGGGAACTGCACGGTGGAGGCTTCGACGGCGAGTTTGGTCATGATTTAGATGGCTCGAATGCTGTAAATATTAATAAAAACATATACTTATGTTGCTTTCGTGCTAGGATTGCATATGCTGACCTGCGGTAAGCTTGAT
>DATMTG010000292.1:0-3571 GCA_035565075.1 Stenotrophobium sp. | reverse complement strand
GCTATCATATGCGCACTTCCCGGAGCGGGCGCCCATGCCGCAATTGAACGAAAACGCAAGACCGTGATTTTGCTGATCGGCCCCGGCGCCGTGGGCAGTATCCTTGCGGCCCACCTGATGAAAGCCCGGCGCATGCCGCTTAAACTGCTGGTGCGCGAAAAATATCTTGCGCGGATGCAGGCACTGCCGGAAATGCGCATGGACTACGCCGATGCGCGGCCACCGCTGCGCACCGCGATACCCGCGCTGACGTCCACGCTCGATCTCGCCGGCGTCGATTACCTTTTCATCTGCGTGAAGTTTCCCGATCTCGATGCGCTGCTGTCGCAGTTGCCGCCGATTCCCGCCACCTGCACCCTGGTCTCGACGCTCAACGGCATCAACGCACTGCGCCAGATCCGTGCGCGCCTGCCCCAGGCACGGACGGTGCCGATGACCGTGATGTTCAATGGCCAGCTGCTGTCGCCGCTGCATACGCGCATCACCACGCGCGCGCAGGTGCTGATCGGCTCCGGCGACCGGCGGCTGCTCGAACTGTTCGGCGGCAGCGGCATGCAGGTGCGGCAGGTGCGGGAGGAAACCGCCGTGTGGGGCAAGCTGCTGATCAATCTCGCCAACGCCATTTGCGCGGTCACGCACACCACCTTCCGCGACCTGCTGTCGCAGCCCGATCTGCGCAGGATCTATGTCGCCGTGCTGGACGAGGCCATCGCCATGCTCGATACCGCCGGCGTGGATTACCAGTTGCCGGTACCGCTGCCCTACCCGCTCTACCGTCGTTTCCTGCTCAGCGGCGGCCCGCTGCCGTGGTGGGTCGCCAAATTCAAGAACGGTTTGCAGGATGGCGCCTATCCCTCGATGGTGTCCGACATCGAGCAGCGGCGCCTCACGGAAGTCGACCAGCTCAACGGCGAAATCGTGCGGATGGCCGCTGCGCAGGGCGTCGCCGCACCGGTCAACGCCGCGCTGACGGCGCTGGTCCGGCAACTCGAAACCGACCCGGACCCTCGCCCCCTCACGCCAGCCGGATTGCGCGCAAGGCTGGGAACATGAAGAAAAGTCCGCCGGCCCCGCCCACTGTCCAGCGCCTCACCGGCAAGCTGCCGCTGCACGATCTCACCGCCAGCGAGTTGCAGGAGCTCGGCCTGATCGCCAAATCGCAAGTGCGCAGGTACTGGTTTCCCAAGCGACTTGAAGCCAGCTTCCAGACCCATCTCCGCACGGTCTCGCGCGATGCGAGCCTGCTCCAGATCGTGCTCACCGTGCTGCTGTTTGCCACCGCACCGGTGTGGACCACCCTGGCATTGAACTCGCCTACCCAGATCCTGGGGACGGCGCACATCATCGAGCTGGGCCTGATGACCCCGCTGTTCGTCTTCCTGGGTTTCGTGCAATGGCGCTATGCCAGCGAAGCCTGGGTGGAATGGATGTTCCTAGGCGCTTTCCTGCTCGAGGTCGTCTGCATCGAACTGCTGCGCTACCAGAGTGGGAACGCCGGGTACCCGATCGAACCCGAGCTGACATTGATCGTGCCGATCACGGTCATGATCCTCGCGCATCCGGGGCTCGACCGGGCGGCGCTGTTCATCGTCGCCTATTTCGGCATTCTTCTGGTCAAGAGCGCCTACTGGCCCGACCCGCTCAGACCCCGCACAACGACCGAATGGTTGCTGGAAATCCTGCTGCTGGGACTGGCCCTGCTCTCGACCAGCACGACCCGTCTGCTGCTGCGCCGGCAATGGGCCTCGAACATCCTGATGGAGCTCAGTACGCTGCGCGACCACCTGACCGGGCTGCCCAACCGCCGCGCGCTGGAAGAGCACTACGACCTGGCCGTGCGTGCGCTGAGCCGCACCAGCAAGCGGCGCATGATGTTTGCGCTGATCGACCTCGATCACTTCAAGAAGATCAACGACCTCTACGGCCACCAGCACGGCGATGGCGTACTGGCCGAGTTCGCGATGACGCTGGCGGATTATTCGCGGCGCGCGCTGGACATCAGCGCGCGTGTCGGCGGCGAGGAATTCGCGCTGCTGCTGTTCGATTGCGACATGGCGCACGCGACCTCGCGGCTGCATGCGTTGCTGAAATCCGTGCGCGATCTGGCCATCGAACACGAGGGCAATGAACCCGGCGTGGTCACCTGCAGCATCGGCGCCGTCATGGTCGAACCCGGCACACCGCTGGCCGAGGCGTATCACGCCGCCGACGAGTTGCTCTACCAGATCAAGTCTTCAGGCCGCAATTATTTCCGCATCGGGGAAATTCAGCGCACGTGAACCACCTCGGCCGGCCGAAGTCATCTTGCGCGCGGCCCGACGAGCAGCCAGATGACGAACCCGAGAACCGGCAGGAACAGGATCAGCAGGATCCAGACCACCTTCTTGCCCGTGCTGGTGTTGCCCTGAACCGCGCTGACGATGGCGTAGAGATCGGCGATCAGGATCAGCAGGCCAAGCAGCCCGGAATGACTGAAATCGATATGCATAAGGCATCCACGGCAATGTGCGAATTTCGATTCTACTCGACTGCCTGCGCCGGCGCGCCCTAGAGTAGCGACATGCCCGCCCCTGCACTGCACCCACTGGACAGCCTGCACATCGACAACCGCTTTGCGCGCCTGTCGCAGGATTATTTTTCGCGGGTGCAGCCGACGCCCCTATCGCAACCGGAGTTGCTGCATTTCAATCCAGACGCGGCGGCGCTGATCGATCTCGATCCGGCGCAGGCACAGCGGCCGGAATTTGCCGAAACTTTCGCAGGCAACCGCCCGCTGCCCGGCGCCGAACCGCTGGCGATGCTCTACGCCGGGCACCAGTTCGGCAGCTATGTGCCGCAACTGGGCGATGGCCGCGCCATGCTGCTGGCACAGGTGCGCAATGCACGTGGCGAGTCGTGGGACATCCAGCTCAAGGGCGCCGGCATGACACCCTACTCCCGCTTTGCCGATGGCCGCGCCGTGTTGCGCTCGACGGTGCGCGAATACCTGTGCAGCCAAGTGATGCACGGTCTGGGCATTCCCACCACGCGCGCACTGTGCATCGTCACCGGCGCCGACCCGGTACGGCGCGAGACCCTCGAGACCGCCGCGGTGCTCACGCGCATGGCGCCGTGCCATGTCCGTTTTGGCAGCTTCGAGGTGTTCTACTACCGCGACCAGCACGACAAGCTGCAACCCCTGGCCGATCACGTCATCGCCGAGCATTTTCCGCAGCACGCAGGCGACTACCGCGGCTGGCTGACCGAGATCACCGAACGCACGGCGACCCTGATCGCGCAGTGGCAGGCGGTCGGCTTCTGTCATGGCGTGATGAACACCGACAACATGAGCATCCTCGGCCTGACGCTGGATTACGGCCCGTTTGGATTCATCGACGGGTTCGACGCGCATCACATCTGCAACCACACCGACGAAGGCGGCCGCTACGCCTACGACCGCCAGCCGCAGGTCGGCCACTGGAACGTCTCGCGCCTGCTGCAAGCTACGCTGCCGCTGCTGTCGGACAATCCCGATCAAGCGGTCGAGATCGCCCGCGAGATTCTCGACCGCTATCCGCCGGCCTATGCAAAG
>DATMTG010000291.1:0-4108 GCA_035565075.1 Stenotrophobium sp. | reverse complement strand
GACGTGTGCTATCAAGCGCCCGGCGATCCCGCATTAGCTGCCCGCGCGAAGGAGCTGATGGGCGCAGCCGCCCCGCGCCTGGACCCGGATCGAGGGCTGGATCATGGCGCATGGAGCGTCTTGCTGGCGATGTATCCGGAGGCGGACGTTCCCGTCGTGCAGCTGAGTCTGGACACCACTCGACCCGGTTCCTTTCACTATGCGCTGGCTCAGGCGCTGCGTCCTTTGCGCGACGAAGGCGTGCTGGTGCTCGGCAGCGGCAACATCGTTCATAACCTGCGCCTGTTCGATTTTCACGATCCGCAGCCCTTGGACTGGGCCGTCCGCTTCGACGAAGCAGTCAGGCAGCGCATCGCGGCGCGGGATCACGCGGCGTTGATGTCCTATGAGACGCTTGGGAACAGTGCCCGGCTCGCGATCCCGACCCCGGAGCACTATTACCCGTTGTTCTACGCGCTGGCCCTGCATGACGAAGGCGAGCCGCTGAGCTTCTTCAACAGCACGGTCATGAGTTCCATCTCGATGACGTCGGTTCTGATTGGCGGACGATAGGGAAATGCGCGTACGAGCGCATCCTGCCCGCGCCGGCGTTTCGGATTCTGCAAGGCTTTCGCTTATGATCGCGTAGGGACCGCCATCATCAAGCCCGCGCCGTTGCCTGGAGAACCACATGAGTCAGAAGAACATCGAGTCCGTACTGGACGAAAAGCGCGTTTTTCCGCCGAGCAAGGATTTTTCCTCGCACGCCCGCCTCAATCCCCGGCGGCTGGAAGCGCTGCACGCGGCGGCGGCAAAGGATCACACCGGCTTCTGGGCCGAGCTCGGGCGCAAGGAAATCGCCTGGCAGACGCCGTTCACCATCGCGCTGGACGACGCCAAGGCGCCGAACTATCGCTGGTTTCCCGACGGCAAGCTCAACGCCTCGGCCAACTGTCTCGACCGCCATCTCGGCACGCGCGGCGACAAGATCGCGATACGCTTCGAGGGCGAAAAGGGCGACGTCCGCAACTGGACCTACAAGCAGTTGCACGCCGAAGTCTGCCGCCTCGCCAACGCGATGAAGTCTCTGGGCATCGTCAGCGGCGACCGTATCGCCATCTACATGCCGATGGTGCCGGAAGCGGCGATCGCCATGCTCGCCTGCTCGCGCATCGGCGCGATTCACTCGGTGGTTTTCGGCGGATTCTCCGCAGCTTCACTCAGGGATCGCATCGAGAACACCGGCGCGAAACTGGTGATTGCCGCCGACGGCGGTCATCGCGGCGGTCACATCATCGAACTCAAAAAAGCAGTGGACGACGCCCTTGCCGCCGGCTGCAAGACCGTGGAAAAAGTCATCGTGTTCAAGCGCAGCGGCCACGACATCGGCTGGAACGCACAACGCGATCTGTGGTGGCACGAGTTGCTCGCCAAACAGCCCGATCACTGCGATCCGGTCTGGGTCGAGGCCGGGCACCCGCTGTTCCTGCTCTATACCTCCGGCTCCACCGGCAAGCCCAAGGGCGTGCAGCATTCCACCGGCGGTTACCTGCTCGGTGTGCACGTCACCTGCCAGTGGGTGTTCGATCTGCGCGATGACGACGTGTTCTGGTGCACGGCGGACGTCGGCTGGGTCACCGGCCACAGCTACGTGGTCTACGGGCCGCTGTCGAACGGCGCCACCGTGTTGATGTACGAAGGCACGCCGACCGTGCCCGATGCCGGCCGCTTCTGGAAAATCTGCCAGGATCACGGCGTCACCATCTTCTACACCGCACCGACTGCGATCCGCGCGCTGATGAAGGCCGGCGACGAGTGGCCGGCGAAGTACGATCTCTCCAGGCTGCGCCTGCTCGGCAGCGTCGGCGAGCCGATCAATCCGGAAGCGTGGATGTGGTATCACCGCGTCATCGGCAAGGAGAGGCTGCCGATCGTGGATACCTGGTGGCAGACCGAAACCGGCGCGATCATGATGTCGCCGGTGCCCGGCGCCACGCCGACCAAGCCCGGCTCCTGCACGGTGCCCTTGCCTGGCATCGCCGCCGGCATCGCCGACGACGCCGGCAATCTCATCGACTCGCTCGATCAGGGCGGTTACCTGGTCATCAGCAAGCCGTGGCCGTCGATGCTGAGCACGGTCTGGGGCGACAACGAACGCTACATCAAGACCTACTGGGGCCAGTTCAACAACAAGTACTACGTCGCCGGCGACTCCGCGCACCGCGACGAGGACGGCTATTACTGGATCATGGGCCGCATCGACGATGTGCTCAACGTCGCCGGCCACCGCCTCGGCACGATGGAAGTCGAGAGCGCGCTGGTGTCGCACCCGCGCGTCGCCGAGGCGGCGGTGGTCGCGCGGCCGCACGAGGTCAAGGGCGAATCCGTGTTCGCCTTCGTCACCTGCAAGGGTCCGCGCCCGGAAGGCGCCGAGGCCGAGGGCCTGGCAAAGGCACTGCGTGAGCACGTCGCCAGGGAAATCGGTGCGATCGCCAAGCCCGACGACATCCGCTTCGCCGACAACCTGCCCAAGACCCGCAGTGGCAAGATCATGCGCCGCCTGCTGCGCGCCATCGCCCGGGGCGAGGAGATCACGCAAGACGTATCGACGCTGGAGAATCCCGGCATCGTCGCGCAGCTGGCCGGCAAGGCCTGAACTTGCGCGCCCGTCTGCCGGCGGCCGGCGCCCTGCTGCTCGGAGCGCTGGCGCTGTCTTGTGCAGGACGGGCGTGCGCCGATGGGCCGCAGATCGAGGCCGGCTTCACGCCCGCGGGTGCGGGCGTCAGCGCCGAGTCGCTGGTGCTCGACGCCATCGGCGGCGCACGGCATTCGATCCACGTCGCCGCCTATACCTTCACCTCGAGGTCGATATCACGGGCGCTGGTCGCCGCACGGCAGCGCGGTGTCGAGGTCAGGATCGTGGTGGACAGCGAGATGAACGGCAAGCACTACACCGCGGCGACGTTCACCGCCAATCACGGCATCCCGACCCGCAGCAACGCGCGCTACGAGAACATGCACGACAAGTTCATGGTGATCGACGGCGACACGGTGGAGACCGGCAGCTTCAACTACAGCTACACGGCGGCCCAGTACAACGCCGAGAATGCCCTGCTGATCCGCAACGATGCGAAGCTCGCGGCCGCCTACGAGCGCGAATGGCAGCGGCTCTGGGCCGAAGGCCGGGAGATCAAGCCGCGCTACTGACCATCCGTTCGCCTGCCCGTCTCGCTGCAGGTGGATGCGTTGCGTCGCGGATGCCGCCGACTGCCGCGACTACTGACGCCGCGCCATGAACGCGATGCGCTCGAACAGGTGCACGTCCTGCTCGTTCTTGAGCAGCGCGCCGTAGAGCGGCGGCAGCGATTTCTTGGTGCTGCTCTCGTGCAGCACCGAGGGTTCGATGTCCTCGGCCATCAGCAGCTTGAGCCAGTCGAGCAGTTCCGAGGTCGAGGGTTTTTTCTTCAGGCCCGGCAGTTCGCGCAGGCCGAAGAACACTTCCATCGCCTCTTTCAGCAGGTTCTTCTTCAGGCCGGGATAGTGCACGTCGACGATCTTCTGCATCGTGTCCTTGTCGGGGAAACGGATGTAGTGAAAGAAGCAGCGGCGCAGAAACGCGTCAGGCAGTTCCTTCTCGTTGTTGGAGGTGATGATGATCACCGGACGGTTTTTCGCCTCGATGGTCTGGCGCGTCTCGTAGACGTAGAACGCCATCTGGTCGAGCTCGCGCAGCAGGTCGTTGGGGAACTCGATGTCGGCCTTGTCGATCTCGTCGATCAGCAGCAGCGGCCGCTTGCCGGACTCGAAGCATTCCCACAGCTTGCCCTTGACGATGTAGTTGGCGATGTCCTTGACCTTGCTCTCGCCGAGCTGCGAATCGCGCAGGCGCGATACCGCGTCGTACTCGTACAAGCCCTGCTGCGCCTTGGTGGTGGACTTCACGTGCCATTCGAAATACGGCATGTCGAGCGAGGCCGCCACTTCCTGCGCCAGCCGCGTCTTGCCGGTGCCCGGCTCGCCCTTGACCAGCAGCGGACGCTGCAGGGTCACGGCGGCGTTGACCGCCATCGTCAGGTCGTCGGTCGCGACATAATTTTCGGTGCCGGTGAATTTCACGGTGCATCCTCGC
>DATMTG010000290.1:0-4409 GCA_035565075.1 Stenotrophobium sp. | reverse complement strand
TGGGGCGAGCCGGCGCGGGCGCTGGACTTCCACGACCTCAAGGGCGAGCTTGACGCGTTGATCCATTGGGGCGGCGAGCCGGGGCGCTGGTCGGTACATGCCGATGGCTTGCCGACATGGTTGCACCCGGGTCGTGGCGCGCGCGTCACGCGCGACGGGGAGACGGTCGGCTATCTGGGCGCCCTGCATCCGCAGTTGGCCAAGGTGCTGGGCCTGGGGGCTGACGTGCATGTGCTGGAGCTGGCGCTGGAGCCGTTGCTGGCGCGTCGCGTGCCACAGGCGAGGGCGGTTCCGCGATTCCCCGTGGTGCGTCGCGACATCGCCATGGATCTACCGGAAACGATCAGTTGGTCACAAATCGAGCAGGTCGTTCGCGGCACCTTGGGTGAACGATTGACGGAATTACGGCTATTTGACCGTTACAGCGGCAAGGGTGTCGAAGCCGGCCGAAAAAGTCTCGCTATGGGCTTGATTTTACAGGACGCTTCACGCACGCTTACCGACGACGACGCGGACCGTTGCATACGAGAAGCGATAGCTGCGTTGGAGCAGACATGCAAGGCAAAGTTAAGAGGATGAGATGGCGCTGACCAAGGCGGAAATGGCCGAGCGGCTTTTCCTCGACGTAGGCCTCAACAAGCGTGAGGCAAAGGAATTCGTGGACGCCTATTTTGAGATCGTTCGCGAAGCATTGGAGAACGGTGAGCAGGTGAAGTTGTCCGGTTTCGGCAATTTCGACCTGCGACTGAAGAATCAGCGACCCGGACGCAACCCGAAAACCGGCGAGGAGATTCCGATCTCCGCCCGGCGCGTGGTGACGTTCCGACCGGGACAGAAACTCAAGGTAAGAGTCGAGGGCTATGCTGGATCAAGGGAATAACACCGAGCTGCCTGCCATCCCGGCCAAGCGCTACTTCACCATCGGTGAAGTCGGCGAGTTGTGCGGTGTGAAGCCCCACGTGCTGCGCTACTGGGAGCAGGAGTTTCCCGCGCTCAATCCGGTCAAGCGCCGCGGCAACCGTCGCTACTACCAGCGCCACGACGTGCTGATGATCCGCCAGATCCGCTCGCTGCTGTACGACGAGGGCTTCACCATCACCGGCGCCCGCGCCCGGCTGGAAGGTCCGCAGGCGCGGATGGAGGCGAGCATCTCGCACCAGATCGTGCGCCAGGTGCGGATGGAGCTGGAGGAAGTGCTGACCTTGCTGCGCCGCTGAAGGCTTCCGGACGCGCCGCACAAGCTGCTAGACTTGCCAGCTTGCCGTATGTCGGGGCGTAGCGCAGCCTGGTAGCGCATCTGCCTGGGGGGCAGAGGGTCGTCGGTTCGAATCCGGCCGCCCCGACCAATCCGGTGAAGCATCGTGACGGCGCCCTTGGGCGCCGTTGTCGTTTCCGCGCCGGACGCGCGGGCTCAGTACAGCACGCGACTGCGCAAGGTCCCGGGAATCGCCGCCAGCTTCGTCTTCAGCTCGTTCGCCTGGGCCTCGTCGGCGCTGACGTCGATCACCACGTAGCCCACTTCGCTGTCGGTCTGCAGGAACTGCGCGTCGATGTTGATGTTGCCGGCCGAGAACAGCTCGTTGATGCGCGACAGCGTGCCCGGCACGTTGCGGTGGATGTGCAGCAGGCGGCGGCTGTGCGGGTGTTCGGGCAGGGCGACTTCGGGGAAATTCACCGCCGACAGGGTGGAGCCGTTGTCGCTGTAGCGGACCAGCTTGCTGGCGACCTCGATGCCGATGTTGTCCTGCGCCTCCAGCGTGCTGCCGCCGATGTGCGGGGTCAGGATCACGTTGTCCAGGCCGATCAGCGGCGAGACGAAGGGATCGTCGTTGCCTTTCGGTTCGAGCGGGAACACGTCGACCGCGGCGCCGGCCAGGTGGCCCGCTCGCAGCACCGCGGCCAGCGCGTCGATGTCCACCACGCTGCCGCGCGAGGCATTGATCAGCATCGCGCCGGCACGCATCTTCGCCAGTTGCTCGCGGCGGATCATCAGCTGCGTGGCGGGGGTTTCCGGCACGTGCAGGGTGACCACGTCGGCGCGTTCCAGCAGCTCGTCCAGGCTGGACACGGCGCGCGCATTGCCCAGCGCCAGCTTGGTCTCGATGTCGTGGAAGATCACCCGCATACCCAGGCTTTCGGCCAGCACGCCGACCTGGGTGCCGATATGGCCGTAGCCGACGATGCCGAGCACCTTGTCGCGCGTCTCGTAGCTGCCGCTGGCCGACTTGGTCCAGCCGCCGCGATGGCACAGCGCGTTCTTCTGCGGGATGCCGCGCAGCAGCATGATCGCCTCGGCGATCACCAGCTCGGCCACGCTGCGGGTGTTGGAATAGGGCGCGTTGAACACCGGCACGCCGAGCTTGCGCGCCGCGCCGAGGTCCACCTGGTTGGTGCCGATGCAGAAGCAGCCCACCGCGATCAGCCGCTTGGCCTGCGCCAGCACCTCGGCGGTGAGCTGGGTGCGCGAACGGATGCCGACGATGTGCGCGTCGCTGATGCGTCGCTTGAGCTCATCCTCCGGCAACGATTTCGCATGCAGCTCGACCTGGCTGTAGCCGGCGCGGCGGAAGTTCTCGACCGCACTGGCACTGACGCCCTCCAGCAGCAATACCTTGATGTCCTGGCGGGGGTAGGAGGTCTGCATGCGTCGGTCCTGGCTAGGGTGGAGCGCCTACTATGCCAGAGCCGGAGGCGGATTGCGGCACTGCAACACTGGACGCGGCACGATGCGGCTGGCAGGCTGTGAAGATGATCCCGGAGCCCAGCATGTCCGATCCCCGTCTTGCCGATTTGTCCCGCCGGTTGGCCGGGCTGCGCCTGCTCACCGCACCTGCCGACCTGGAGCATTACGGCCGCGACTGGACCCGCCGCTGGGCCCCGGCGCCGCTGGCGGTCGCGCTGCCGGCCAGCGCGGAAGAGGTGCAGGCCATCGTGCGCTGGGCGAACGAACATCGCGTGGCGATCGTGCCTTCCGGCGGCCGCACCGGCCTGTCCGGTGGCGCCGTGGCGGCCAGCGGCGAGCTGGTGTTGAGCCTGGAGCGGATGAACCGGGTGCTCGATTTCAACGCAGTCGACCGCACGCTCACGGTGCAACCCGGGGCGATCCTGCAGCACGTGCACGAAGCCGCTCGCGAACATGGTCTGGTCTATCCGGTCGATTTCGCCGCGCGCGGCTCCTGCTCGATCGGCGGCAACATCGCGACCAATGCCGGCGGCATCCGGGTGATCCGCTACGGCAACACGCGCGAATGGGTCGCCGGGCTGAAGGTGATCGCCGGCAACGGCGAGTTGCTTGAACTCAACCGCGGCCTGATCAAGAACTCCAGCGGCTACGACTTCCGCCAGTTGCTGATCGGTTCGGAGGGGACGCTGGGCATCGTGGTCGAAGCCACGCTGAAGCTGACCGATCCGCCACCGCCGTCGCAGGTGATGCTGCTGGCGCTGCCGGACATGGATGCGCTGATGCAGGTGTTCGCGCTGTTCCGCGCACGGCTGGCGCTGCAGGCGTTCGAGTTCTTCACCGACCACGCGTTGCGTCACGTGCTGGCGCATGGCGCGCAGCGCGCCATCGACGGCGACTACCCGTACTACGTGGTGACCGAGTTCGATGCCGCCGACGAACGGCAGCAGGAAGCCGCGCTGGCCGCGTTCGAGCACGCGCTGGAACAGGGTTGGGTCAGCGACGGCGTGATCGCGCAGAGCGAGGCACAGGCCGCCGCGCTGTGGCGGCTGCGCGAAGGCATCACCGAGAGCCTGGCGCCGCGACGGCCGTACAAGAACGACGTGTCGGTGCGGGTCAGTGCGGTGCCGGCGTTCCTGCACGAGATGCAGGCGCTGCTGGCGCGCGAATATCCGCAGGCCGAAGTGGTCTGGTTCGGGCATATCGGCGACGGCAACCTGCACATCAACGTGCTGCGCCCGGATGGTCTGGCGGAGGACGCGTTCATCGCCCAGTGCGAACACGTCACCAAGCTGCTGGCCGCGACGCTGCAGCGTCACGGCGGCAGCATTTCGGCCGAGCACGGCATCGGCCTGGTCAAGCGGGCCTATCTGGAAAGCACCCGCAGCGCGGCGGAAATCGCGCTGATGCGCGGGGTGCGCAAGGTGTTCGATCCGCACGGCATCCTCAATCCCGGCAAGCTGTTCGTAGCCGATTGAAGGCCCGAAAGCCGCGCCCGTGCTAGGCTTGGCGGCTTGTCTGCTGGTTCGAAGGAGCCGTCATGCCGTCGTCGCCGCTGCGTTCGCTGTATCCCGAAATCGAGCCGTTCGACAGCGGCTTCCTGCCGGTTTCGTCCCTGCATACGCTGTACTACGAGCAAAGCGGCAACCCGAACGGCAAGCCGGTGGTGTTCCTGCACGGTGGCCCGGGCGGCGGCACGAATCCGAAATGCCGGCGCTTCTTCGATCCG
>DATMTG010000289.1:0-10728 GCA_035565075.1 Stenotrophobium sp. | reverse complement strand
ATAACAAGCAAAATGGCATACTGCCGGAGAGCGGGTGACGCCGCAGTCGCCAAAGGAGCGTCGTGGAACGCATCAAGCCCAAGCTGGTGGTCGAGCCCAACCTGATCCCGGATTTCTGCCGGGGCCGCATGGTGTTTTCGGTGGCGCTGGCGATGGAACTGGTGGCGCTGACGCTGACGCTGCTGGGCAGCAAGCACGGCGAGGCGCTGCTGTATTTCCTGGCGCTGGTGTCGCTGTACCTGCAATGGATCGGCCTTTGCGGGGCCACCGCGCTGTGCTGGTCGCGCCGCTGGCTGAATCGTGCAAATCCGCAACTGGTGTTCTTCAGCTGCTGGGCGATCCTGGTGCTGATGGTGATGGCGATCAGCGCCGCCGCCTACAGCGTCGCGACGCTGTTGCCGGTGCTGCCGAATTTTCCCTCCGAGCCGCAAGCCGAATTCGTTTTCCGCAACACCAGCGTCGCCGCCATCGTGTCGCTGCTGCTGCTGCGCTATTTCTGGTCGCGCAACGACTGGCAGCAGCAGGTGCGCGCCGAGGGCGAGTCGCGCTACCAGGCGCTCAATGCGCGCATCCAGCCGCACTTCCTGTTCAACTCGCTGAACAGCATCGCCGCGATGATCGCGATCAAGCCGACCGAGGCGGAAAACATGGTGGTCGACCTCTCCGACCTGTTCCGCGCCAGCATGGAGAAGCGCTCGCAGGTGGCGGCGCTGTCCGAGGAGATCGCGCTGGTGCAGGCCTACCTGCGCATCGAGAAGGCGCGGCTCGGCGACAAGCTGAACGTGCACTGGGACGTGCCCGACGAGCTGCTGGTCTGGAGCGTGCCCAAGCTGGTGGTGCAGCCGCTGGTCGAAAATGCCGTGCATCACGGCGTGTCGAAGCTGCTCGGCGCAGGCGTCATCAGCATCCGCGCGCGTGAAATCAGCAACCGGCTGGTGGTCGAGGTCGAGAACCCGGCGCCGCCGGAGGAAGCCGCCGGCGGGCACGGCAACCGCATCGCGGTGGATAATATTGCCCAGCGCCTGCAACTCATTTACGGTGACAGCGCGCTGCTGGAACTGGGGCGCGACCGCAGCGTTGCCGGGATCATCTACCGGGCGCGCCTGAGCTTGCCGCTGACGCCGAGAAAACTGGAAACGGGGGATAGTGCATGAGAGTCGTGATCGTGGATGACGAACCGCTGGCGCGCGACCGCATGCGGCGGCTGCTGGCGGAATTTCCCGGCTACGAGGTCGTCGGCGAGGCGGCCGACGGCGAGGCGGCGCTCGACGTGATCGACGACGAGGAGCCGGACCTGGTGCTGCTCGACATCCGCATGGGCGGCATGGACGGCCTGCAGGTGGCGCGGCAGCTCGCGGAACTGGAACTGCCGCCGGCGGTGATCTTCACCACCGCGTATTCCGAGCACGCGCTGTCGGCGTTCGACGCCAGCGCGCAGGCCTACCTGCTCAAGCCGGTGCGGCTGGAAAAGCTCAAGGAAGCGCTGATGCGCGTGCGCAAGCCGACGCGCGCGCACAAGCCGTCCGCGGCGGCGCCGTCGGCCAACGCGCGACCCAAGCGCGAGTTCGTGCTGGCCACCACCCGCGACGGGCTGGTGCGCGTGCCGGTGGACGACATCATCTATTTCCTCGCCGACCAGAAATACACCACGGTCTGCCACCTGCACGGCGAGGTGCTGATCGAGGAATCGCTGAAAACGCTGGAGGACGATTTCGAGCCCTGGTTCCTGCGCGTGCACCGCAAGGCGCTGGTGGCGACCCGCTTCATCGCCAGCCTCGAACGCGATCGCGCCGGCGACCAGCATCACCTGCTGCGCATGAAGCACTCCAGCCAGCCGCTGCCGGTGTCGCGGCGACGCCTGGCCGAAGTGCGGCGCTACCTGACCGGAGATGGCGAATCGTGAAACGGGAGCAGGGAAACGGTAGAGGTCGCAGCGCATTGTTTTCCTGCATTTACCGCGCATCGACATGTCCCTGAGAATCGCGACCCGCGAATCGCCGCTGGCGCTGTGGCAGGCGCGGCACGTCAAGGCCTTGCTGGAGCAGTTGCACCCGCAGCTTGAGGTGACGCTGCTGCCGATGACCACGCTCGGCGACCAGATGCTCACCGCGCCGCTGTCCAGCGTCGGTGGCAAGGGTGTGTTCGTCAAGGAGCTCGAGCAGGCACTGCTCGACGGCCATGCCGACCTGGCGGTGCACTCGATGAAGGACGTGCCGATCCGCCAGCCCGACGGGCTCGGACTGGCGGTGTTCATGCAGGGCGAAGACCCGCGCGACGCGTTCGTCTCCAACCGTCACGACAGCCTCGACGCGCTGCCGCAGGGCGCCTGCGTCGGCACCTCCAGCCTGCGGCGGCAGACGCAGCTGCGCGCGCTGCGGCCGGATCTGGCGGTGAAAGAATTGCGCGGCAATGTCGGCACGCGCCTGCGCAAGCTCGACGAAAACCAGTACGACGCGATCCTGCTGGCGCAGGCCGGGCTGCTGCGCCTGGGCCTGGGCGAACGCATCCGCGAGAGCCTTGCGGTGGAGCGTTTCATCCCGGCGGTCGGCCAGGGCATCATCGGCATCGAATGCCGCACGCAGGATGCCGCCACACGCGCGCTGCTGGCGCCGCTGCACCACGAGATTTCCGCGATCCGCCTGTGCTGCGAGCGGGCGCTCAATGCGCGGCTCGGCGGCGCCTGCCAGGTGCCGGTGGCCGGTCATGCCGGCATCGATGGCGGGCGGCTGCACCTGCGCGCACTGGTCGGCGCGCCGGACGGTTCGCGCCAGGTGCGCGGCGAAATCTCGGGCGCGACAGCCGACGCCGAAACACTGGGTGCGCAGCTGGCCGAGCGTCTTCTGGGCGAAGGCGCACGCGATATTCTGCAGGCCATCGGCGTGCCGGTGTGAGATGAAATGAGCGAGGACACGGTCAGCGACTCCCTGGCGGGCCTGCGCGTACTGGTCACGCGACCGGCGCATCAGGCCGACAGCCTGTGCCGGATGATCGAGGCGCGCGGCGGCAAGGCCCTGCGCCTGCCGCTGCTGTCGATCGAGCCGGTGACCAGCGCAGCGGTGGAGCGGCAGCTGCATGCCGCGCGCGGCTACGATTGGTGGATATTCACCAGCACCAACGCGGTGCAGCAGGCGCGCAGGCTGCTGCCGGCCGACTGGCCGGCGCAACTGGCGGCGGTCGGCGCGGCGACGGCGGCGGCGCTGGAAAGCGCCGGCCGCGACATCACTACCCCGCAGGGGGCATACAGCAGCGAAGCGCTGCTGGCGCTGCCGCAGTTCCAGTCGGTGCGCGGCCAGAACATCCTGCTGGTGACCGGCGAAGGCGGCCTCGAGGTGCTGGCGCCGGCCCTGCGCGAGCGCGGCGCCACGGTCGAGGTGGCGGTGGTCTACCGCCGGCTGCCGCTGCCCTACGATGGCGCCCACGTCGCCACGCAGGTCGATGAGTGCGATGCGATCATCGTCACCAGTGCTGCCGCGCTGGAACACCTGCTGCGGATCACCCCGGAGGCCGCCCGCGGCCTGCTGCTCGAGCGGCCGCTGGTCGTGCCCGGCGCGCGCGTGCGGGATATTGCGGCCGCACGGGGCTTCCGTTCGCCGCTGATGCCTGAAAAAATGTCCGATGCCGCTATCATCCATACTCTGGAGCAGGCACCCCGTCCGAAAAAGCATGCGCAAATGACCGATCAGCCCGCCGACAAGCCGTCCACCCAATCCGCCGCCAGACCCGGCCCCGTCCGCGGCCGCAACCGCAACCGCAACCGCTGGTTGCCGCTGCTGTCGCTGATCCTGCTGGTCGCGCTGGGCCTGGCCGGCTGGCGCGGCTGGCTCTTTTACCGGGATTACCAGAAATCCTCGGACAGGCTGGCGCACAGCGTCGCCGACATGCAGTCGCAACTGGACCGCATCAACGACCGCGTCACCGACCTGGCCGAGGCGCAGCGGCACGACAGCACCGAGGTGGCCGCGTTCGGCACGCGGCTCGACCAGCAGAACGACGCGGTGGCGCGCCTCACCGAACAGGCTCAGGGCGGGCAGGTTCGCGAGCAGCTGACCATCGCCGAACACCTGCTGATGAGCGCCAACGATCGCCTGCTGCTGGAGCAGGATGTCGATGCCGCGTTGACCGCGCTGCAACTCGCCGACAGCCGCATCGGCGCGCTGCACGAGCCGCGACTGTTCAACGTGCGCAAGGAGATCGCCAGCGAGCGCGCCGCCCTGCAGGCGGTGCCGCGGCCCGATCTCGACGCGGCGGCGCTGACCTTTTCCAGTCTGATCGCGCGCGTGCCGAAGCTGCCGCTGCGCGCACGCGTGCCGCAGCACTTCGAGGCGCGCAGCGCACAGCTCGAGATGCCGGCCAATGCCAGCCGCATGGAGCGCGCCTGGATCAGCATCAAGCAGGCGCTGAGCAATATCTTCATCATCCGTCGCAATCAGGGGCCGTCGCCGCAACTGCTGTCAGCCGACCAGGAAGGCCTGGTCTATCAGGTGCTGCAGCTCAAGCTGGAGGGTGCGCGCATGGCGATGCTGCGCGGCGACGCCATCAGCTATCGCGATCTCTGCGGTTCCGCGTCCGCCTGGCTGCATGACTATTTCCGCGCCGACGATCCCGGCGTGCTGGCGGCGCAGGCCGAGCTGGAACGCCTGAAACCGCTGGACCTCGACCCACCGCTGCCGGACATCAGCCGCAGCCTGCAACTGCTGCGTGCGCAGATGGATGGTCCGGTGCAATGATCCGCTACTACCTGCTGATGCTGCTGGTGCTGGCGGCAGGCGCGTTCGCCGCTTTTTACCTGCACGCCGAGACCGGCTACGTACTGATCGGTTATCGCGACTGGATCGTCGAGACTTCGCTGCTGGGCCTGGTCGCCGGCGTCGTCGCGATTACCCTGCTGGCTTATTACGGCTTCCGCCTGCTGGCGATCGGCGTGCAACTGCCCAGCCTGATCCGCCGCCGGCTGGAGCGCCGCCGGCAGGAGCGTGCGCGCGATTCGTTCGAGACCGGCCTGCTGCAGTTGCTGGAAGGCCAGTGGAAGCGCGCCGAGATCGAACTGGTGCGCCGCGCTGCCGATCATCACGCGGGACACCTCAACTATCTCGGTGCCGCGCGTGCGGCTCAGCGGGTCGGCGCGCCGGAGCGGCGCGACCACTATCTGCGCCTGGCCGCACAGAGCGCGCCGGAGCTGGAATTCGCCACCCTGCTGACGCAGGCCGAACTGCAGCGCGAACGCGGCGAACATCTGCTGGCGCGCGACACCGCGCTCAAGCTGCACCAGCAACAGCCGCAGCATCCGTATGCGGTCGAGCTGCTGGCCGAGTCCTACGCCGCGACCGGCGAGTGGGACGCGTTGCGCACCCTGCTGGTCGAGACCGCCAGGCTCGATGCCCTGACGCCGCAGCGTTATCGCGAACTGATGCTGCGCGCCCTGCGCGAGCAGATTGCCGCTGCCGTGAGCGAGGCCCGCCTCGACCGGCTCAAGGCGCTCTGGGATGCGGCCGGCGACCGTTTCCGCAGCGAGCCGGTCCTGCGTCTCGACTACGCACGCGGACTGGCACGGCTCAACGCCGAAACCGATGCGCTGGCGCTGATCGCGGCGACGCTGAACAAGACCTGGGACGCCGACCTGGTCGTGCTCTACGGCAGCCTGCACGCGGCCGATGCGGTCAGTCACCTCGCCACCATCGAGCAGTGGCTGGGGCGCTACGGCGAAAAGCCCGAGCTGCTCGAAACCGCCGGCCAGGTCTGCACGCGCAACCGGCTCTGGGGCAAGGCGCGCAGCTACCTCGAAGCCGTCATCCGGGTGGCGCCGACGCCGGCCGCCTACCTGGCGCTGGCGCGGATGTGCAGCGAAACCCAGAATCCCGCCGACGCCGCCAGCTATTACCAGAAAGGCCTGGAGCTGGCCGCGCGGTAGTGCGCGTCCTGCGCAAGACGGCGCCATCGATGGCGCGCGGGATTCAGGAAAGGCACGCGGACCTATCTTTGCTCCGGCCAGGTCTCGAAGGCATAGTCGAAGGAATCGTAGAACAGGTGATCGGCGTCGAGCCCGGCAGCGATGAAGCTGCGCTTGCCGGCCTGCACCATCGCCGGCGGCCCCGACAGGTAAACCTCGTATCCGTGCAGGTCGGGATAGCGGCGTAACAGGGCTTCGTGCACCAGGCCGCTTTCACCCTGCCAGCCGGCATCGGGTTCGCTCAGCACCGGCGTGTAACTGAAATGCGCGTGCTGCGCCGCCCACGCGCGCACTTTCTCGTCGCAATAGAGGTCGCGCCCGGCGCGGCCGCCCCAGAACAGGTGGATGCTGCGCGTCGCCGGCTTTTGCAGCAGGTCTTCGAGCATCGCCTGCGCCGGCGAGAAGCCGGTGCCGCCGGCCAGCAGCAGGATCGGCCGTGCGGAATCCTCGCGGATGTAGAACGCGCCGAGCGGCCCCTCGAGCCGCAGGATCGCGCGTTCCGGCATTTCGCTCCGCACGAACTGCGCGAAGCGGCCGCCGGGCGTCACGCGCAGGTGCAGCTCGAGCGTCTCGCCATTGGGTGCGTTGGCGATCGAGAAGCTGCGGCGGCTGCCATCGCCGAGCAGGATGTCGATGTACTGCCCCGGCAGGTAACGGAAGCCGCCGGCCGGATCGTTCGCCCTGGGCAGCTTCAGGGTCAGGCCGATGACGTCGTGTGCGAGCATCCGCCACGACAGCACGCGTGCCGGCAGTTGGCGCGGACGCAGCGCTTCCAGTTGCGGCGGCTGGTGCAGGTCGAGTTCGAGATCCGAAGACGGCTGCGCCAGGCACATCAGGATATAGCCGGCGTCGATTTCGCCCTTGGACAGCGCCGGTGGCGGAAACGGGTAGTCGACGCTGCCGCGGACCAGCCGCGCGCGGCAGGAGCCGCAGCCGCCGCTCTTGCAGCCGAACGGCAGCGTCAGGTGCTGGCGCAGCCCGGCGGCGAGGATGGTCTCGCCGGCTTCGACTGCGAAGCGCACGGGACGCCTGGCCAAGTACACTTGATGCATGTTGCCCATCCCTGAAGATACCCTGCCGCAGCATGTGCTGATCGTCGGTTGCGGCGATATCGGTACGCGCGTCGCGGTGCGCCTGCGCGCGATGGGCCGCGAGGTTACCGGAGTGGTGCGTTCCGATCAAAGCGCGGCGGATTTGCGCAGCCGCGGAATCGCGGCCCGGCCGGCCGATCTCGATGAACCGGCGGCGCTGCCTGCCACACCGCTGGTGTTTTATTTTGCGCCGCCGCCGGCCGCGGGCGAAACCGATACGCGGCTGCGCGCCGCGCTGGCGCAGTGGCCTGCGGGTGCAACGCGCATCGTTTACATCTCGACCTCGGGCGTCTATGGCGATTGTGCCGGGCGCTGGATCGACGAGACCGAGCCGCTCAAGCCGCTCAGCGCGCGCGCGCGCCGGCGGCTGGATGCCGAGCGGGCGCTGGCGCAGTGGGGCGGCGACCATGTGCTGCTGCGCGTGCCCGGCATCTACGGCCCCGGACGCCTGCCGCTGGCGCGGTTGCGCGAGGCGCTGCCGGTGATCCTGGAATCGGAATCGCCCTATACCAACCGCATCCACGCCGACGATCTGGCCGAGGCCGCACTGCACGCGGCGGTTTTCGGGCGTGCGGGCGCGGCCTACAACATCAGCGACGGCCGGCCGACGACGATGTGCGATTACTTCACGCGCTGTGCGCGGCTGCTGGGAATGCCGCCGCCGCCACAGGTGACGCGGGCCGAGGCCCGCCGCGTGTTCACGCCGGCGATGTGGTCGTTCATGGAAGAGTCCAAGCGCCTGCTCAACCGGCGCATGCTGGATGAGTTGCGCTACCTGCCGCGCTATCCGGATCTCGAGCGGGGTTTGGCCGCCTGCCTGCCGCCGGCGTGAGCCGTATCAGGATTGGCACAAGCGCGGCCCGACTCGATAGACTTCATCCATCCAACACAAACCGGGGCAGTCCTATGAGCATGATGCAGGAATTCAAGACTTTCGCGATGCGCGGCAGCGTGGTCGATCTGGCCGTGGGCGTGGTGATCGGCGCCGCGTTCGGCGCCATCGTCACCTCGCTGGTCGGCGATGTCGTGATGCCGGTGGTCGGCATGCTGACGTCGGGAGTCGATTTCTCCAAGGCGGCGCTGGTGCTGCGCGAGGCTTCGCCCGATGGCAAGGTGCCGGCGGTGCTGATGCACTACGGCAAGTTCATCCAGACCATCGTCAATTTCATCATCATCGCCTTCTCGATCTTCCTGGTGGTCAAGGGCATGAACAGCCTGAAGAAAAAGGAAGAAGCGGCGCCGGCCAAGCCCGCCGAGCCCGGCGCCCAGGAGAAGCTGCTGATGGAAATCCGCGACCTGCTGAAAAAAGACTGAGCCGCCGCCGGTTTTTCTGCGCGAGCCCGCTATTGCAGCGTGGCGTGCGACGCGGGGCCGGCGCCGATCATCCGCATGACCTGTGCGAGTACCTGCGGGGCCGGCGTCTGGCCGGGCCAGAGGCAGTAGCGCATGGCGATGAAATGGCAGATGCCCATCAGCGCCCAGGCCTGGACCTCGGCGTCGCTGTCGCCGGTTTCGTGCGTGGCGCCTGCGACCCGCGCCAGCGCGCCGGCGTAGACTTTTGTCAGGCTGGCGTAATAGTCGCGGTACGCCGGTTCATCGACGAACTGCGCTTCCTGCACGATGCGCAGCGATCCCGGATGGCGGCGGGCAAAATCGATGAAGCTTTCGATGCTGGCCCGTTCCAGCGCCAGCCGGTCGGCGCAGTGTGCGAGCGTCTGCGCGGCGTGTTCGCGCAGGCTGCTGCCGATGTCCTGCACCAGCGTGACGAATACTTCTTCCTTGGTGCGGAAATAGAGGTAGAACGTGCCTTGACCGACGCCGGCGCGCAGGGTGATGGAGCTGACCGAGGCCAGGTGGAAACCCTTTTCGCCGAATTCGAGCTGCGCCGCGGACAGCAGCCTGCGGCGCGTCGCCTCGCCGCGTGCGGTGACCGGCACGATGCGCGCCGGAAATTTCAGGGGTACTGGGCCTGCGTAGGACATGATGAAACCATCGGATGAGCGGGACCGCGCGCAGTCGCTGCGCAGCGGCGCATTCATGCAAGGGGATTGTGCCGCGCGACGCGGGTGCTGACGCAGGGTTCAGGACCGGCGGTAGCAATCGGCTGAACGCCGGTTGACCGCAGGTGGGTCAGCTGACCGCACGCAGGCGCAGGCGCGAGGGCTTCGGACGTTCGTGGGCGCGCTGCTTGAGCTGCTCGATGCAGCGGTCGAGCGTGCGCGAGATGCGCGTCTGGTTGCGGATGCGTTCGAGCTTCGGCCAGGTCGCGCGCTCGCCCTCGCGGATGAACCGCTGGATGTCCTCGGACGAGGGGTTGGCGAACATGTTGACCAGCTGGCGCGGCGTATGGCGCGGGAAGATGTTCACGTCGCCGGTGTATTTCTGCCGGGCGATGTTGTCGATCTTGTGCAGGATGCGGCCGCCGCCGTTCGGGTCGAGGTGCGAGCGCGCCAGCGCCAGCGCGTTGCGGCCGCTGCTGGTGACCAGCTCGCGCGCCAGCGGCGCGATGCCGCGCCGGGGCAGGCGGTCGCTCATGAACGGCACGACATGCGGGTTGGTCTGGCTGACGATGTAGTGGTTGCAGTTGTGCAGCCGCGCCAGGCGCAGCGCCGGCAGGTCGCTCGACAGGGTGCCGTCGATCCAGCGCTTGCTCGGCATGTACGGCACGATCTGGCCGTGGTAGCCGGTGGCCTGCAGCATCACCGGCGGAAACACGCCGGGCACCGCGCAGGAGGCGAGGATGGCGCTGCGCATCATCACGTTGGGCGCGCTCAGGTAATTGAGCAGACGGCCCTGCTGGTGCTGCTCGGCGGGCGACACGGTGACGCCGACGATGCGCCGCGTGCGCTCGAAGGCGGCGGTGAAGGTCTCATCGCCGATGTTGTCGCGCAGACAGCGTTCGAGCTGGCTGCCGTCCATCACCGCCTTGCCGCTGATGACGCCGCGCAGGCCGGTGCTCTGGAACGCCTGCAGGTTGAGGCCACCCGGCTCGAAAATGTGACGCAGCTGCTCGTCGCCGTGGGTGCCGACGATGCCGGCGATGATCGAACCGGCGCTGGAGCCGGAGATGACCTTGGGCAGCAGGTCGTGTTCGTGCAGCGCCTTGATCACGCCGAGGTGGAACATGCCGAGGGTGGCGCCACCGGACAGCATCAGCGCCGAGCGACCGAACACCGTGCCGGTGCGCTTGAAGAAGATGATTTTCTCGTCGTCCGGGAAATCCGGGAAATCGCCGGCGCAGAGATAGTCCAGGCAGCGCGCGACTTCCTCGACGTACTGCTCGACCAGCGCCTTGGTGCCGACGCGCGCGATGCCGTACAGCATCGGGCTGGCGCTGTTGCCGATGTTGCCGTGCAGGCCCTCGTGCAGGTTGAAGACCAGTTGCCGCACGTCGCCGGACTGGCGCAGCGCGCGCATCCCGGCCAGCCGTTCCTTGATCAGCAGGTGGTCATAGTCGTCGCTGGTGTCGTCCTGTTTCCAGATATCGGCGCCCTCGAGGGCGTCGAGCGACAATGCGATTTCGCGCCATTCGGCGTAGTTGGCAGCGTTTTCCAGCGCCTTGAGACGCTGGTTGATGATCTTTTTGGACATCGGGGGAATAGGCTGGTGTGCCGTTAAAGTGTAGGCGATTTCGTTCATCGGGGATGACGCGGCGCGCAAAGATGACAAAATAGCCGGACCAGCGGTACC
>DATMTG010000288.1:0-2384 GCA_035565075.1 Stenotrophobium sp. | reverse complement strand
GGTGCGCCTCAAGCGGCGCCGAGCCGCCCGTGCGGTACCTTGTGGCATAATCCGCCGCTCGTTTTTCCACCCCATCGTTTCCAGGAGTGAACCGTGCTGGACTTCATCCTCAGCCCTGCATATGCGCAATCAGGCGCCCCTTCGGCCAACCCGTTGCTGCAGTTTCTGCCGCTGGTGTTCCTGATCGTCCTGTTCTATTTCATGCTGATCCGCCCGCAGCAGAAGCGCAACAAGGAAACCAAGCAGATGCTGGCCAGCCTGGCCAAGGGAGATGAAGTCACCACCAGCGGCGGCCTCGCCGGCCGGCTGGTGAACCTCGGCGAGACCTACGTGTCGCTTGAAATCGCCGACAACGTCGTTGTCAAAGTCACCAAGTCGTCGATCATCGGCGCCTTGCCCAAGGGCACGCTCAAGAGCGTCTGAGCCGGTTCAGCGCGCTTAATCCTCCGTTCCACGCAGGACCTGCCAGCGGCGGACCCCCTGCACACCACGCGGTCAGCCATGCAGCCTTATTCAACCTGGAAATATGTCGTTCTCGCGATCGTGACGGCGATCGGCCTGGTCTACGCCGCGCCCAACCTCTACGGCGAAGACCCCGCGGTGCAGATCACGCTGGCCTCGGGCGACCCGCTGGCGGCCGACTTCGGCGGACAGGTGGGCAAGGCGCTGTCCGATGCCGGGATAACGTCCAAGGAAAGCGGGCTGGAGAACAAGCAGTGGATCGTCCGGTTCAACGATGAAACCACCCAGCTCAAGGCTTCGGACGCACTCAAGCGCGCATTGGGCAACGACTATGTCGTGGCGCTGAACCTGGCCTCGAAAACGCCCCGTTGGCTGCGGGCCATCGGCGCCAAGCCGATGACGCTGGGCCTCGACCTGCGCGGCGGCGTGCACTTCCTGCTGGACGTGGACGTCGACGACGTCAAGAAAAAGGCGGTGACGCGCTATCTCACCGACCTGCCCGCCTACCTGCGCAAGCAGGACATCCGCTACATCGGCCGCCGCGCGACCAGCGACGCGGTCGTGCTGGAGTTCGCCAGCGCCGACAAGCTGCAGGCGGCACAGAGCGCCCTGGCCAAGGAGTTTCCGGAACTGGCCCTGACCACGCCGCAGAATGCGCCGCTGACGCTGGAAGCGCGCCTGTCCGACAAGGAAATCAAGCGCATCGTCGATTTTGCGGTCAAGCAGAACCTCACGACCCTGCGCAATCGCGTCAACCAGCTCGGCGTTGCCGAACCGCTGGTGCAGCGTGAAGGCTCGAGTCGCATCGTCGTGCAGTTGCCCGGCGTGCAGGACACCACCCGCGTCAAGGACCTGCTTGGCGCGACCGCGACGCTGGAGTACCGCGCGGTGGATGAGAATGCCGACGCCGCGGCCGCCGCCGCCTCGGGCGTCGCGCCGCCGGGCGATGAACTGTTCTATACCCGCGACGGCCATCGCCCGGTGCTGCTCAAGACCGACGTGATCGCCGCCGGTTCGCAGCTGGTGGATGCCGCCTCGACCATGGACCAGGAATCCGGCACGCCGGCGGTCTCGGTGACGCTCGACGGCAGCGGCGCCAAGAAGATGTTCGATTTCACCTCGCAGAACGTCGGCAAGCCGATGGCGGTGCTGTTCAAGGAGCGCGAGGTCGTCACCAATTACAACGCCAAGGGCGAGCCGATCCGCGAGCACAAGGAGATCGAGGACGTGATCTCCATCGCCACGGTGCGCGGCGTCTTCGGCAAGCGGTTCCAGACCACGGGCCTGACCAGCAAGGAAGCCCACGACCTGGCGATCCTGCTGCGTGCCGGTGCGCTGGCCGCACCGGTGGACATCGTCGAGGAACGCACCATCGGCCCCAGCCTGGGTGCGGACAACATCCGCCGCGGCTTCCAGGCGGCGGTGCTGGGCCTGACGATGGTGATGGTGTTCATGATCTTCTACTACCGCGTGTTCGGCCTGTTCGCGATTTCCGCGCTGCTGCTCAACATCGTGCTGATCATCGCCGGCCTGTCGATCCTGCAGGCGACCCTGACCATGCCGGGTATCGCCGGTATCGTCCTGACCATGGGTATCGCGGTGGACGCCAATGTGCTGATCTATGAGCGCATCCGCGAAGAACTGAAACTGGGCGATACGCCGCATGCCGCGATCGAGGCCGGTTACGAGCGCGCGTTCCTGACCATCGCCGACGCCAACGTCACCGTGCTGATCGGCACCATCGTGCTGTTCGCGCTGGGTGCCGGCGCGGTCAAGGGCTTTGCCATCACGTTGGGGCTGGGCATCCTGACGTCGCAGTTCACCGCCATCGTCGGCACGCGCTCGCTGGCCTACCTGGTGTTCGCACGACGCAAGAACCTCAAGGACCTGCCGATTTGGTGAGCCGGGAGCGGATGTCCGGG
>DATMTG010000287.1:0-2626 GCA_035565075.1 Stenotrophobium sp. | reverse complement strand
ATAAAATGCAACAGCGTTTGTTCGCCTGTTGCCGGGAGCGGGTGGCCTCTACGACCGGTTTCCGACCCTTGCGACCGCCTGGGCTTTGCTACCCTAGACCCTCGTCTTCCGCGAACCGGGGCTGCACGCCATGAAATCATTTCTCGCCTGCGCGACCGGCGCCCTGCTGCTGAGCGCCTGCGCCAGCCCGCCGCCCGCGCCGGTTGCCGCGCCGCTGGTTTCGGGCATCGACCGCGCCGGTTTCGACTCGAAGGTGCGGCCGCAGGATGATTTTTACGAGGCGATCAACGGCACCTGGCTGAAGGACACCGAAATCCCCGCCGACAAATCCAGCTACGGCACGCTGATCCGCCTGCGCGACGATGCCGAGCGCGAACAACGCGAGATCATCGAGGCCGCCGCTGCCGACACCCGGCGGCAGGACGGCTCCGACACGCAGAAGATCGGCGACTACTACACCGCCTTCACCAACGAAACCCTGGCCGACCAGCTCGGTCTCAAGCCGCTGCAGGGCGAACTGGCGCGCATCGATGCGATCCGCACGCATGCCGAACTGGCCGAGCAGCTGGTGCACTTCGCGCGGATCGAGGTCGACACGCCTTTCACGCCGATGGTCGCGCAAGATGCCAAGCAATCCACCCGCTACGCGGTCTACCTCGGCCAGTCGGGGCTGGGGCTGCCGGACCGCGACTACTACCTGCAGGACAACGCAAAATTCAAGGCACTGCGCACGCAGTACCAGGCGCATATCGCGCACATGCTGGCGCTGGGCGGAGACAAGGATGCCGCGACGCACGCGCACGAGATTTTCATGTTCGAAAAGCGCCTTGCGGAACGGCAGTGGAGCAAGGTCGACGACCGCGACGCCGACAAGACCTACAACCGGTACGCCCTCGACGAACTGCCCGGCCTGATTCCCGATTTCGCCTGGCTGGCCTACGCCAGCGGCGGCGGCTTTGCCAGCGAGCCTTACGTGATCGTCGGCGAGCCCAGCTACTTCCAGGGATTGTCGAAACTCCTGCGCACGACGCCGCTGTTCGAGATCAAGCTCTATCTGCGCTGGCAGCTGCTGCGCGCCTACGCGCCGTACCTGTCGAAGCCGTTCGTCGATGAACATTTCGCGTTTTACGGCAAGGCGCTCAACGGCGTGCCGCAAGACCGGCCGCGCTGGAAGCGCGCGGTCGACTCCGAGGATGCGGCGCTGGGATTCGCCGTCGGCAAGCTCTACGTCGCCAAATATTTTCCACCCGAGAACAAGGCGCGCATGCAGGCGCTGGTCGACAACCTGCTGCAGGAATACCGCGTGAGCATCCAGTCGCTGGACTGGATGGGCGAGGCCACCCGCAAACGCGCACTGGAAAAACTCGACAAGTTCACCACCAAGATCGGCTACCCGGACCAGTGGCGCGATTACTCGGCGCTGCGCATCACGCCGGATGACCTGATAGGCAATGTCATGCGCGCCCGCGAGTTCGAGTTCGCGCGCAACGCCGCCAAGCTGGGCAAGCCGGTGGACCGCGGCGAGTGGCAGATGACGCCGCAGACAGTCAACGCCTACTACGATTCGACCATGAACGAGATCGTGTTTCCCGCGGCGATCCTGCAACCGCCGATTTTCAACGCTCAGGCCGATGACGCGGTCAACTATGGCGCGATCGGCGCGGTCATCGGCCACGAGATCGGCCACGGCTTCGACGACCAGGGCAGCAAGTTCGACGGCGACGGCAATCTCAAGAGCTGGTGGACCGACGCTGACCGCAAGAATTTCGACGCGCGCGTCAAGGCGCTGATCGCGCAGTACGACGCCTACGAGCCGGTCAAGGGCTTTCACGTCAACGGCGCACTGACCATCGGCGAAAACATCGGCGACCTCGGCGGCCTGTCGATCGCCTACAAGGCCTATCAGCTGTCGCTGGGCGGCAAGCCGGCGCCGGTGATCGACGGCATGACCGGAGACCAGCGTTTCTTCATCGGCTGGGCGCAGGCCTGGCGCTGGAAGTACCGCGACGCGGCGATGATCAACCTGATCAAGAGCAACCCGCACTCGCCACCGCAGTTCCGCTGCAACGGCGTGGTGGTCAACGTGCCGGCGTTCTACAGCGCCTTCGACGTCAAGCCCGGCGACGGCATGTATCTGCCGCCGGAGCGGCGCGTCAGCATCTGGTGATTACGCTGTTGGCAGAATCCACGGAGCCCGCGTCACGCGGGCTTTGTTTTGCCTCAGCCGCGGCTCAATCCAGTACCGGCGCATCGCCCAGTCGCCGCCACTGGTAACGGCTCAGGCTGACGCGGCCCCTGATGAAGACGATGCCTTCCTGCTCCAGCAGGCGCCGCTGCTCGTCATGATGCTCACCTTCGGGAAACGAGATGCGGCCCTGGGCATTGATCACGCGGTGCCACGGCAGTTTCATGCCGTCCGGCGCCTGGTGCAGCGCATGGCCGGTCATCCGCGGCTGTCGCGGCAGACCGGCGAGCGCCGCGACCTGGCCATAGGTGGCGACGCGTCCACGCGGGATGTTTTTCACCACCGCCCAGATGCGGGCATGGCTGTCACGGCTTTTCATACCGCCATTGTGCGTCGCCCCGCGGACAAGAAAAACCCCGCGCCGGAAACCGGCGCGGGGTC
>DATMTG010000286.1:0-6708 GCA_035565075.1 Stenotrophobium sp. | reverse complement strand
TTTTGCATTGCACGATTGACCGCATGCCCGTAACACGTCAAGTTCGCGCTGAACCGTCGGCCCCGCGCGGGAGATTTCCCGCAATGCCGGCCGTGTGTACGAGAGAATCTGCCACTGGGGGAGTGTGACTCCTAAGGGAGTTTGGCGGCGCAAAGGACTGCGCCGCTTTTTCTTTGCCGCCCCGCAAGGATTCGATGGACGGTGAAGCACTACACTAATATCCGCGATTTCCCGCAGCGCTAAAAAAAACTCAATGGACATCCGCGCCATCCTTGCCCAGGTCCCGCTGTTTTCCCGGCTTTCGCCCGAGGCGCTGGACGCTTTCGCCGAGCGCGTGCAGGTGACCGAGGTCAAGAGCGGCGACGTCCTGCTGCGCCAGGGCGACATCGCCACCGCGGCGTATGTCGTCGCTGCCGGGCGGCTGCGCGCCGTTCTGGCGGATGGCACCGTCGCCGGCGACATCGGCAAATTCGAGTTGCTGGGCGAAATCGCGGTATTCGCCGGCGAGCCGCGCAGCGCCTCGGTGCACGCGGTGCGCGATTCGATCGTGCTCGGCATCAACCGCAAGGACCTGCTGCGGCTGGTCAATGCCTACCCGATGGCGCTGATCGGGATCACCCGCATCATCATCAAGCGGTTGC
The DNA here is from genome assembly GCA_035565075.1 of Stenotrophobium sp. Taxonomy (GTDB): domain Bacteria; phylum Pseudomonadota; class Gammaproteobacteria; order Nevskiales; family Nevskiaceae; genus Stenotrophobium. The sequence continues at coordinate 6,067 of DATMTG010000286.1, read as the reverse complement.
GCCAGAATCAGCGCAGCCGCACCTTGCAGAGCGCGAGAACCGCGCGCACTTTCGCCATCATCCCGGCTTCGGGCGATGTCGATGCGCACGCCTTTGCCGAGACGTTCTGCGAGGCGCTGGCGACCTGCCAGGTGATTCCCGACCGCAGCAAGATCAAGCTGGTGGACGATGTCTTCGTCGATAGCGAACTGGGCGCCGGCGCGGCGCAGTCGCCGTTCGTCGACAACGAAGCCAACACGCGGCTGATGACCCTGCTCGGCGAGGTCGAGGACCAGCATCGTTACCTGGTCTATGCCGCCGGCGGCGACGCCAACCCCTGGGCACGGCGCTGCATGCGCCAGGCCGATCACATCCTGCTGGTCGCCAACAACGATGCCATGCCGCTGGTGACGCCGATGATCGACCTGCTGATCCATGGCAGCGCCTCGCGCGCGCCGGTGAACCTGGTGCTGCTGCGGTCGAATGGCGAAGCGGCCGGCGAGGTCTTGCGCTGGCGCGAACTGGTGCGTGCCGCGTCGCATTTTTTCGCCCAGCCGAACGACGCCGGCGACTACAGCAGTCTTGCGCGCAAGCTCACCGGCCGCGGCATCGGGCTGGTGCTGGGCGGCGGCGGCGCCCGCGGCTTCGCGCATATCGGGCTGCTGCGCGCGCTGCGGGAACTGAACATCCCGGTGGATGCCACCGGCGGTTCCAGCATGGGCGCGTTCCTGGCGGCGTTGCACGCCTGTGGCTACGACCACAATGAAGTCACGCACATCGCCCGCGAAACCTTCGTCCGGCACAACTATCTCAACGACTACATGTTCCCGACCGTGGCGATGATCCGCGGCCGCAAGTTCGTGCGGCGGCTGCACGAAATCTTCGAGGAACGGCAGATCGAATCGCTGCGCACGCCGTATTTCTGCGTGTCCACCAACCTGACGCGCGGCACCACCATGGTCCACGACCGCGGCCCGCTCTACATGTGGCTGGCGTGCAGCATGTGCGTGCCGGGCGTGGCGCCACCGGTGGCCTACAAGGGTGAACTGCTGGCGGACGGATCGGTGATCGACAGCCTGCCCACCGACATCATGCACGAAAAGCGCCTCGGCCCGATCATCGCCTCCGATGTCAGTACCGCGGGCGATCTGAGCGTGCCCGGCATCGAGGGACCGGATCCCGAGGGGCTGCTGAGCTGGCGTGCGCCCGGCGGCAAGCGGCCGGGATTTTTCAGCATCATGTTCCGCACCGCGACGCTGACCAGCGACAGCGCCACGGCCGCGCGTGCGGCGCAGGCGGATGTGTACGTGCGCATGCCGGTCACCGGCATCGGCCTGTTCGACTGGAAACGGATCGACGACGTCATCGAGCGCGGCTACCGGCACGCACTGGAAAAGCTCACGCCCCTGCGCGATGCGGTGCTGAAATAGCGCGGTAACGAAAAAGCCCCGGCAGTAAACTGCCGGGGCCCGGGTACTGCAGGGTCGTGACTATTCCGAAATCACCTTGAACTCGACGCGACGATTCATCGCGCGGCCGGCGCGGGTCTTGTTGGACGCGACCGGATGGGTCTCGCCGAAACCCTCGGCCTGCAGTCGCGAGGCGGCAATGCCCCGTTCGATCAGGTAGGCGCGTGCCGAGGCGGCGCGCTCCTTCGACAGCTTCAGGTTGTAAGCCGCCGTGCCGGTGGAGTCGGTGTAGCCCGCGACCGACAGTTTCATCGTCGGCTGACCCTTGAGGCCGGCCGCCACCGTGTCCAGCGACTGCCGGGCGCCGGCGGTCAGGCGGGCCTTGTTCAACTCGAAATTGATGTCGTGCAGCACGACGGTGGCCGCCTTGATGGCGCAGCCGTGCGCATCGACCCGCATGCCCTTGGGCGTATCCGGGCAGCGGTCGAGGCTGTCGATCACGCCGTCGCCATCGCTATCCCTGGGTTGGGCCGGCGGAGGCGGAGGCGGCAGCGGGCAGCCGCTGGCATCGACCTGCACGCCGTGCGGAGTGCCGGGGCAACGGTCGAGGTTGTCCGGCACGCCGTCGCCATCGCTGTCCTTCGGCAGGACCGGCGCGGGTGGCGGCGGCGGCAGATCGTCGCCGTGTCCGTTGAAGGCGATCTGCACACCGGCGCTGATGCGCGTGTCGAGCACATGGCTGCGGCCCGCCACGATCTGGTTGTCGAAGACGCCGATGCGGCGAGCCTCGACGCGAAATGCGGCCGTGTGGGCGTGGTTGAGGTTGATCAGGAATCCGCCGCCGGCATTGGCGTAGCCCGCGCCATGCACGCCGCCCGCAGGTTCGTCGCGCTGCGCGCCGCCACCCACCAGAAGGAACGGCACCAGCAGATGGTCGCGGCCAAACGGCTGGATGTTGAAATCCAGGCCGGCGCCCAGTTCCTGCTCGCGGCCGGGACCGGGATTGCGGTTGGCCTGGATGCCGAACAGGCTGATTTCCGGGATGAAGTAGTCGTTGACCGGAAAGCCGAACAAGGCCGTAGCGCCAAAGCCGTTATCGAGCTTTCGGGCCTGGTCGGGAAACTGGTAGCTGCCCATCAGGCCCAGGTAGGGCGTGGTGTCGGTGCTGGCGTAGCTGGCGGGCACCATGCCGGCGAGCAGTGCGGTCGCGATGAACTTGTGCAAGTGCTTCATTGATTTACCCCGTTTGTGGTTCAGGCGTGAAGAGCGCGCAAGCCGATCACGTCGCCGGATGATAGCGCCGGCTTCCGCGATCGGCGAGTTTGAGCGTGTGAATCACTCATCCGGAGGTTTTTTCCTGCGCGTGGCGTCGGCATTTGCCGACGACGATCCGGCAGCGATATTGCAGTGCGCTTGCACCATACGCTGGCGTATTGATAGACTGCCCGCAATACGCCAGCGTATGGCCGATGAGGAATCCGCATGTCCCGCCCAATGGCGAGCCCCGCAAGCCGGCAAAATCTCAGTGTCGAGGACTGGGCCCGGGCCGCGCTGGACGCGATTGCCGCCGGCGGTCTCGATGCGGTGGCGGTCGAGCCGCTGGCGCGCCGGCTGGGCGTGACCAAGGGCAGTTTCTACTGGCATTTTGCAAATCGCGAAGCATTGATCCGTGCCGCGCTGGAGTTGTGGGAGCGTCAGGAGACGGACGACATCCTCGACCGGGTCGAGCCGGAGCCCGATCCCTACGCGCGCATCGTCAAGCTGTTCAAGCAGGCCAATGCCAGCTACCGCTCGGGCCGCCTGTACCTGGCGATCGCCGCCGGCGAGGACAGCCCGGTCGTCAGTCCGTTCGTGCGGCGGGTGTCCGAGCGACGCATGAATTACCTGCAGGAGTGTTACCGTGATCTCGGCTTCGAGGCGTCGCAGGCAAGGCACTGGGCGCGCTTTGCCTACGCCACATTCATGGGCAACCTGCAGATTCGTCGCGACACGCCGGAGGCCATGCCCACAGGTCCCGAGTTCAACCAGTATCTGCGGCTGATGATTTCGACGCTGATTCCGCGCACGGTCGCGGCAGGCGACAGCGAGCAGCATCCACACGTCGTGTCCATGCACGCCGGCAGTTCCCAGTAACTCCACAGGAGATTCGTCATGTCCATCCTGATTTTCGTTGCCATCGCGCTGGTCGTGTTCTGGCTGCTCGCATTCGTCGGCGCACCGTTGCTGTTGTGGACGGCCGTGATCGGTCTGGGGCTGGTGGCGCTCAAGGCCGCCGGTTTCATGGGGGCGACCGCGTTCGCGGTCAGCGGCGGCATCTTCGTGGTGCTGGCGCTGCTGCTCAACTTCCGGCCGCTGCGCCGCTTGCTGCTGACCGGGCCGGTGTTCGCGGTGTTCAAGAAAGTGCTGCCGGAAATGTCGTCGACCGAACGCGAGGCGCTGGAAGCCGGCGACGTCTGGTGGGAGGCCGAGATGTTCCGAGGTCGTCCCGACTGGAAGAAGTTGATCGATTTCAAATACACGCCGCTGACTGCCGAGGAGCAGTCGTTCCTCGACAACGAGTGCGAGGAAATCTGCAAGCTGTGCGACGACTGGAAGATCGAGTTCGAGCACAAGGACCTGCCGCCGCAGGTCTGGGCTTACATCAAGGAGAAGAAATTCTTCTCGATGCTGATCAAGAAGGAATACGGCGGCCTCGGCTTCTCGGCACTGGCGCAATCGTCGGTGGTGACCAAGCTCGCGACCAAATCCATCGCCATGGCGGTGACGGTGATGGTGCCCAACTCGCTGGGGCCGGGCGAGTTGCTGATGCACTACGGCACCGACGAGCAGAAGAAAAAGTGGCTGCCGGGTCTGATCGACGGCAGCGAGATTCCCTGCTTCGGCCTGACCGGGCCGGAGGTCGGCTCCGACGCCACCGCGATGCCGGATCTGGGCATCGTCTGCTACGGCGAACACGAAGGTAAAAAAGCGCTCGGCATCCGTCTCAATTTCGAGAAGCGCTACATCACCCTGGCGCCGGTCGCCACCGTGGTCGGTCTCGCCTTCAAACTACGCGACCCCGACGGCCTGCTTGGCGACAAGAGCAAGACCGACTACGGCATCACCTGTGTGCTGCTGCCGGCGAATCATCCCGGCGTCGAGATCGGCCGCCGGCATTATCCCGGCGCGGCGTTCATGAATGGTCCGATTTTCGGCAAGGACGTTTTCATCCCGGTGGAGTGGATCATCGGCGGGCCGAAGATGGCAGGCAAGGGCTGGCGCATGCTGGTCGAGTGCCTGTCCGCGGGCCGCGGCATCTCGCTGCCGGCGCTGGCGACCGCCGCGGGCCAGTCGAGCTACCGCAGCACTGGCATCTACGCGCGCATGCGCCGCCAGTTCAAGGTCGCGATCGGCAAGTTTGAGGGCGTGCAGGAGGCGACCGGACGCATTGCCGGGCACGCCTACATGCTGGAAGCGACGCGCGTCCTCACCGCCTCGGCGGTGGATCACTGCGCGCCGTCGGTGGTCACCGCCATCGCCAAGTACCACATGACCGAGACCATGCGCAAAGTGCTGATCGACAGCATGGACGTCACCGGCGGGCGCGGCATCCAGGAAGGCCCGCGCAACATGCTGGCCACCGCCTACAAGGCGACGCCGGTGGCGATCACCGTCGAGGGCGCGAACATCCTCACGCGCAACCTGATGATCTTCGGCCAGGGCGCGATCCGCTGCCACGAATACGTGTTCCCGGAGATGGAGGCCGCGCGCGAAAACGATCTCGCCGCGTTCGACAAGCTGCTGGTCGGCCACGTCGGCTTTTCCATCAACCGCGCGGTGCGTGCGCTGACGCACGGCCTGACCGGTTCGGCGTTCGCAGCCACGCCGCCGATCAGCGGACCGATGGCGCATTACTTCAAGCAGATCGAGCGACTGTCGGCGTCGCTGGCGTTCTGCTCGGATGCCACCATGGGCGTGCTCGGCGGCAAGCTGAAATTCATGGAGCGCATCTCGGCGCGGCTCGGCGACGTGTTGTCGCAGCTCTACATCGCTTCGGCCATCATCAAGTACTACCTTGAAGGCGGGCAGAAAGAAGACGAACTGGCGCTGGCGCGCTGGTGCCTCGACAACTGTCTCTACGAAGCGGGTCGGGCGTTCGACGGCTTCTTCGAGAATTTCCCGGTGCGCCCGGTTGCCAGGCTGATGAAGTTCGTGACGTTCCCGCTGGGCAATCCGTACCAGCCGGTCAGCGACAAGCTCAACGCGCAGGTCGCCGACCAGTTGCTGGAGCCGTCGGCGGTGCGCGAGCGCATGACCTGGCTGGTGTTCAAGAACGGCGGCGAGCACTGCCCGATCGGCCGCATGGAAATCGCCTGGGATGTTGCGCTCAAGGCCGAGCCGGCCTACCTCAAGTATTTCAAGCTGTGGATGAAGGGGCACATCAGCGGCGACGACACTCAGGCGCGCGTCAAGGACGCGCTGGCGAAAAATGAGCTCACCGCCGAAGAGGCCGCCGATGTCGCGGCTTACGAGAAAGTGCGCTCCGATGTGATCCAGGTCGATCACTTCAGCCACGACTACCTGACCGGCGATTACGCCTCCGGCCAGGCCGAGATCGTCGAGCTGGCCCCGGCCAGGGCGCACGTTGCCTGACGCCGTGCCGGCGTAAACCGGAACGGGCCGCGAATGCGGCCCGTTTT
>DATMTG010000285.1:0-3474 GCA_035565075.1 Stenotrophobium sp. | reverse complement strand
TTGAACGCACCCTTTCCATCATCAAGCCAGACGCCGTCGCCAAGAATGCCATCGGCGACATCTACTCCCGTTTCGAGAAGTCCGGCCTGCGCATCGTCGCCGCCCGCATGAAGCACCTGACGGTCAAGCAGGCCGAAGGTTTTTACGAGATCCATCGCGAGCGGCCGTTCTTCAGGGACCTGGTCAATTTCATGGTCAGCGGCCCGGTCATGATCTCGGTGCTGGAAGGCGAGAATGCGGTCGCAATCCATCGCGACATCATGGGCGCCACCGATCCGAAAAAAGCCGCACCCGGCACCATCCGCGCAGATTTCGCCGCCAGCATCGACGAGAATGCCGTGCATGGTTCCGACAGCCTCGACAATGCAAGGAACGAAATTTCGTATTTCTTCCGCGCCACCGAGTTGTGCCCGCGCACGCGCTGAAATCAGGAAATGTGAAACGTGAGACGGGAAACGCAAGAGCAGGCGGATGGAGAGGTCGCTGACGTCTCCAGACCCGCGTCTCCCGTCTCCCCGATCAACCTGTTCGGTCTCGACCGCGCCGCGCTGAGGGCGTGTTTCGCCGGGATGGGCGAAAAGCCGTTCCGCGCCGACCAGGTGATGCAGTGGATTTATCGCCGCACGGCCGACGATTTCGACCTGATGACCAACATCAGCAAGGACCTGCGCGAGAAGATGAAGCAGCGCTTCGTGATCCGTCATCCCGAGCTGGTGACCGAGCAGGTCTCGCAGGACGGCACACGCAAGTGGGTGCTGCGGCTCGACGGCGGCAACGCCATCGAAACCGTGTTCATCCCCGAGAACGACCGTGGCACGTTGTGCATTTCCTCGCAGGTCGGATGTGCCATGGACTGCTCGTTCTGCTCGACTGCGCAGCAGGGTCTCAACCGCAACATGACCACCGCGGAGATCGTCGCACAGGTCTGGTTTGCGGCCAGGACGCTGGGCGGCGATTTCCAGAATGAGCGCGTGATCTCCAACGTGGTCTTCATGGGCATGGGCGAACCGTTGGCCAATACCGCCGCGGTATTGCCGGCGATCCACATCATGCTCGACGATTTCGGATTCGGCCTGTCCAAGCGCCGGGTGACGGTCAGCACTTCCGGCCTGGTGCCGTATATCGATCGCCTGCGTGCGGACTGCGACACCGCGCTGGCCGTATCCCTGCACGCGCCCAACGATGAATTGCGCAACCAGCTGGTCCCGATCAACCGCAAGTATCCACTGACCGAATTGATGCAAGCCTGCCGCCGCTATGTCGCCGGCAAGGATCGCAAGACCCACGTCGTGTTCGAATACGTGATGCTCGATGGCGTCAACGATCATCCCGAGCACGCCCGCCAGCTGGCGAAACTGCTGGCCGGCATGCAGGCCAAGGTCAACCTGATTCCGTTCAATCCGTTTCCGGAGACGCGCTACCGGCGTTCGAAGCCGGAAACCATCCGCCAGTTTTCGGAGATCCTGCGCGCCAGGCGCATCGTTACCACCACGCGCAAGACGAGGGGCGATGACATCGACGCCGCCTGTGGCCAATTGGTTGGGAAAGTCGCCTCGCGCCAGAAAAACCGTCTGAGTGGAATTCCGGTGGTGGTGCAATGAACCCACAGGCCTGGAGCCGCTCACGGTCGCTTGCATCCCCGCGTTGCGGTGCCCCTGCGCGCTGCTCGCGTCTCTCCTGCTTGCAATTGGCGGGCAAGGTCGCCTCGCGCCAGAAAAACCGTTTGGGTGCAATTCCGGTCGTGGTGCAATGAACGGCTCCGCAGAGGTGCGCATGAAGAATTATTTCCTGATCCCGGTCATGCTGGCTGGATTGTTGCTGGCCGCCTGCACCACCACGCCTGATGAGCCGCAGGGCGCCGACCTGCACGAGGCGGCGCGCATCAACACCGAATTGGGCGTGGATTACATGCGCCGTGGCGACGTGCAGACTGCGCTGGTCAAGCTCAAGCGCGCGATCGGCGAAAACCCCGACTACGCTCCGGCGCATTCGGCTATCGCCTACGTCTATGCGCAGCGGGGCGAGGTCGACGAGGCCGAGAAGGAATACCGCAAGGCGATTTCGCTGGCGCCCGATGATCCGAGCGTACAGAACAATTTCGGCGTGTTCCTGTGCGCGCACGGCAAGCCCGATGAGGCGCAGACCTATTTCGCCAAGGCTGCTGCCAACCACGACTACGCCACGCCCGCCGCCGCCTGGTCCAATGCCGGTTCCTGTGCGCTGGACCAGAAACAGCCGGACAAGGCGGAGGACTATTTCCGCATGGCGCTGAAGATCGATCCGCAATTCCCGGACGCCCTGTCGCAGATGGCGGGGCTGGTCTACCAGCAGAAGGATTACCTGCGCGCACGGGCTTTCATCCAGCGCTATGCCGCAGTGGCCACACCCACGGCCCGGACCCTGTGGCTGTCCGCGATGATCGAGCAGGCGCTGGGCAACACTGCGGATGCGCATGATTACGCGGTACGTCTCAAGCAAAATTTCCCCAATTCCGATGAAGCTGGCGACAGCAATCTCCCCTGACCCATGAATACCGAATCCATGTTTCAAACCCCGAGCGATGAATCTCCAGTAGCGACATCCGACGATGCCCAGCGCGTCAGCGCGGGACAGATCGTGCGGCTTGCACGCGAACGCGCCCGCATGACGCCGGACGAGCTGGCGACGCTGATCAAGTTGCCGCGCCACACCGTCGACGCGCTCGAACGCGACGATTACGACACGCTGAACGAGCCGGTGTACATCCGCGGCTACTACCGCAAGTGCGCCAAGGTGCTGAACCTCACCGAAAAGGAACTGCTCGACGCCTACAACCAGACGGCCAGGCCGCAGGTGCCGGCATTGCCAGCCAAGCTGCGCCTGGCATCGGGGTCGGAGCTCGGCTCCGGCAGCCGCCTGCCGGTGGCGCTGGCGATCATGACGGCGATCGGTGCCGTGCTGGTCTGCGCCTTCCTCTGGTTTGCACATGGGTTGCATGCGCCGCTGCCGGCGATGGCCACGGCCAAGACGGCCGCGCCGGTCAGTTCGCTGCCGGTGCCGGCGACCGAAGCCGAAACCGAAATGCCGGCGCCAGTCACCGCGGAGGACAAGACGCCTGTCGCGCAGGCTGATGTGTCAACGCCGACAGCAACCGCTGCATCCCCCGCGCAGGCGCTACCGGCACAGATCCCGTCGCCGGCGACATCGGCGACCTCACCGGAGGCCGCGGCACCGGGCGTGCAATTCACGCTGACCATGACCGCCTCATCCTGGGCGCGTGTCGAGGATGCGACCGGCAAGATGGTGGTCAACGGATTGATGTCGGCGGGCGAGAACCTGAATCTGGTCGGCACTGCGCCATTCCGGGTTTTCCTGGGCAATGCGCCCGGCGTGCGCGTCGAGCAGGCCGGACAGCCGCTGGATGTCAGCCGTTACATCGGCGACAACAAGACGGCGCGGTTCGTCCTGCCGTTGCCCGCCAGTCCGTAAGCGTCA
>DATMTG010000284.1:0-13608 GCA_035565075.1 Stenotrophobium sp. | reverse complement strand
CGGCGATCGGGTTCTCCACCGTCGTCGCGGTCGATGCGTTCACCGCCGAGAATGGCGGCACCGAGATCATTCCCGGCAGCCACACCTGGGGCGACGCGAAGATTTCCGGTCTCTACGACCAGGGCCTCGACGCCGACGCGCCGCCGAACCCGGAACTGGCGCGGCAGCTGGTGCCGGTGGAGATGCCGGCCGGCGCCTGCGTCGTGTTTCTCGGCACGCTGCTGCATCGCGGCGGCGCCAACCGCAGCGCCGCGCCGCGGCTGGCGCTGTCCAACCAGTACTGCGAGCCCTGGGCACGCACGCAGGAGAATTTTTTCCTCGGCATTCCGCCGGAGCGGGTGCGCCGGATGTCGCCGCGCGTGCAGCAGCTGCTCGGCTACAGCATCTGGCCGCCGTTCATGGGCCATGTCACCGCGTCGCATCCGTCCAAGGTGTTACAGGACGGCTATACCAATGCCGTCGTGGCCGGACGCGGCGAGGGTTGAATACAGGAGACAAGGCATGAGACAACGGCCATCCAAGTGGATCCCCGTCATGCTGGCCACTGCTTTCATGCTGACCGCTCGAGGCGGCTGGTCGGCGGAGACATTGACCAATGCCCAGCGCAGTGAGGCAGCGCAAGCGGTGGCCGACAACTCGCCGCTGTGCAAGGCGGCGCGACCGTTTTACTGGGAAATCGGCAACAGTCAGCAACGACTGGCCGGCAGTAGCGTCGGTTTCGGTGCGCCGGATGCGAACACCACCATGCTGATCGCCTCGGCATCGAAATGGATTTTCGGGGCGTACGTCACGCAGCTGCGCCACGGGAACCTCAGCGACAATGAAATACGGGCGCTGACCATGCGTTCGGGTTACGTCGGGCTGAAATACCTCGCCTGCCTGCGTCTGCTGCAGAATCGTCAGGCCAGCGAAACTGTGGCCGGGTGTCTGCACAGCGGCAATAACGATGCCTATGTCGCCGCCGACGTCGGGCGCTTCTATTACAACGGCGGTCATTTCCAGGCACTGGCCGTCAACGATCTTGGCCTGGGCGGACTCGATGATGCCGAGCTGCATGACGCGATTGCGCAACAGGTCGGCAAGGATTTCGCCTTTACCTATCACTCGCCACAGCTGGCGGCGGGGATCAGCACCAGCGCCAATGATTACGGTCGCTTTCTGCGCAAACTGCTGCGCAGGGACCTGGTGATGGGCGCGATGCTCGGCGAGGATGCGGTCTGCACCAACCCCAAGACCTGTCCGGGGGCGGTGAGCACGCCCGTTCCCGAAACGGAAAGCTGGCACTACTCACTGGCGCACTGGGTCGAGGATGATCCCGGCGTTGGCGACGGCGCTTACAGCAGCGGCGGTGCTTTCGGGTTTTATCCATGGATCGATGCCGGCAAGACCTGGTATGGCGTGCTGGCTCGCCACAAGATCGGTTCCAAGGCGGGATACCAGTCGGTGCAGTGCGGTCGCCAGATCCGCAGGGCCTGGCTGGACGGGCGGGTGCCGCCGGCCGAGTAAAGCGGTTGCCAGCGCCCTGCGACTGACCTAACCTGCGCGCATTCAAGCCGGGGGTGCCCTTGCGGGCTGAGATCAAACCCTTGGAACCTGGCCGGTGTGCAGACACGCCGGCGGAGGGAAGGCTGAAGACGCCGCTGGCGGGCGTCGCCTTTCCTCGTGAACGCGAGGTGGTGCCATGAGTGCTGTTGCCGAAGACATCCTGCAGAAGGCCGCGACCTTGTCCGCTGAAGTCTGCACGCCGTTTCCGCAATCCAAGAAGATCTACGTGCAGGGCTCGCGCGCCGATATTCGCGTGCCGATGCGCGAAGTCGCGCAGAGCGCAACGCAGACGCGCGACGGGTGGGTGGCCAACCCGCCACTGACGGTTTACGACACCAGTGGTCCGTATACCGATCCGGATGCGCGCATCGACCTGCTGCAGGGGTTGCCCGCGCTGCGCTCGCCGTGGATTGCGGATCGCGATGACACGACCGCACTGAAGGGCCCAACCTCGATCTTCGGCCGTATCCGCGCCGCCGACGAAAAGACCGCGCACCTGCGCTTCGGGCACATCCGCGCGCCGCTGCGCGCGAAGAGCGGCATGAACGTCACGCAGATGCACTACGCGCGTCGCGGCATCATCACCCCGGAGATGGAGTTCATCGCCATCCGCGAGAGCGCGCGCCTGCAGGAACTGCACGAGGTTTATCAGAAGACCGGTTACCTGAAGCGCCACGCCGGTCAGAGTTTCGGCGCCAGTATTCCGAATGAGATGACGCCGGAGTTCGTGCGCAGCGAAGTCGCGCGCGGCCGCGCGGTGATCACCGCCAACATCAACCACCCGGAGCTGGAGCCGATGATCATTGGCCGCAACTTCCTGGTGAAGATCAACGCCAACATCGGCAACAGCGCGGTCACGTCGAGCATCGCCGAGGAAGTCGAGAAGATGGTCTGGGCCACGCGCTGGGGCGGCGACACGGTGATGGACCTGTCCACCGGCAAGAACATCCACGAAACGCGCGAGTGGATCATCCGCAACTCGCCGGTGCCGATCGGCACGGTGCCGATCTACCAGGCGCTGGAGAAGGTCAACGGCAAGGCCGAGGACCTCACCTGGGAAATCTTCCGCGACACGCTGATCGAGCAGGCCGAGCAGGGTGTGGATTACTTCACGATTCACGCCGGCGTGCTGCTGCGCTATGTGCCGATGACCGCGAACCGCGTCACCGGCATCGTCTCGCGCGGCGGCAGCATCCTCGCCAAGTGGTGCCTGGCGCATCACCAGGAGAATTTCCTCTACACGCATTTCGAGGACATCTGCGAGATCATGAAGGCCTACGACGTCACCTTCAGTCTCGGCGACGGCCTGCGGCCCGGCAGCATTGCCGATGCCAACGACGCGGCGCAGTTCGGCGAACTGGAAACGCTCGGCGAACTGACGCAGATTGCGTGGAAGCACGACGTGCAGGTGATGATCGAGGGCCCCGGTCACGTGCCGATGCAGTTGATCAAGGAGAACATGGACAAGCAGTTGAAAGACTGCGACGAGGCGCCGTTCTACACGCTCGGCCCTTTGACCACCGACATCGCGCCCGGCTATGACCACATCACCAGCGGCATCGGCGCGGCCATGATCGGCTGGTTCGGCACGGCGATGCTGTGCTACGTCACACCCAAGGAGCACCTGGGTCTGCCGGACAAGAACGACGTGCGCGAAGGCATCATCACCTACAAGATCGCCGCACACGCAGCGGACCTGGCCAAAGGCCATCCAACCGCGCAGGTACGCGACAACGCGCTCTCAAAGGCGCGCTTCGAGTTCCGCTGGGACGACCAGTTCAACCTCGGGCTCGATCCGGAAAAGGCGAAGGAGTTTCACGACGAAACCCTGCCGCAGGAAGGTGCCAAGCTCGCGCATTTCTGCTCCATGTGCGGCCCGCATTTCTGCTCGATGAAAATCACACAGGATGTGCGCGACTACGCAGAAAAGATCGGAGCGGATGAAAATGCGGCCCTGACCCAGGGCATGGCAGAGAAGTCGGAGGAGTTCAGGCAGCGAGGTTCCGAGGTCTATTTGCAGGAGTGAGGCGTGACGGAGCGGGTCCGAATATGAGGGCACAATGACGTCGAAATGGCAGTTCCTGCTGAGTCGCTTCAACCGACAGCTGTGGGTGCGTGCGGCGCTGTATGGATTGACCGGCGTCCTCACAGCCCTGATCGCCGCGCTGCTCGGGCCTTATCTTCCGCTGGAAAATATCGCCTGGCTCGGCGCCGGCGCGGTCAAGGACCTGCTGACGATCATGGCATCGAGCATGCTCGCCGTGACCACATTCTCGCTGTCGACGATGGTTTCGGCGTTTTCCGCGGTCTCCAGTACCACCACGCCTCGCGCATCGACGTTGCTGATCGAGGACAAGAGCGCGCAGCGCGCATTGTCCACATTCATCGGCGCCTTCCTGTTCAGCATCGTCGGGCTGATCGCGCTCAGCACCGGCATTTACGGCATCTCCGGGCGGGTGGTCATGTTTGGCGTGACCATAGCCATGATCGGGCTCGTGGTGGTCACGCTGCTCAACTGGATCGATCAGCTCGCGCGCTTCGGCCGTGTCGGCGAGACCATCGACCGCGTCGAGAAGGTGGCGCGCAAGGGCCTGATGGATCGTGCGCGTTCGCCACGCATGGGCGGCGCGGCGCAGGTCGCGGTTCCCGAAGGGGCGCGGCCATTGCTGGTGCCGCGTATCGGCTATGTGTGCCATATCGATGTTGCCCGGCTCAACGCACTGGCGGAGGCCCAGGACCTCCATGTCCACATCGACATGCTGCCCGGAACCTTCGTGCATCCCAGGCGCCCGCTGGCCTACATTGCCGGCGAGTGCGACGAGCAGGCATGTGCGGCCCTGCTTTCAGCGTTCACCATCAGCGGCAGTCGCACGTTCGAGCAGGATCCGCGGTTTGGCCTGATCGTCCTTTCGGAAATCACCTCGCGCGCGCTGTCCCCGGCGATCAACGATCCCGGCACGGCGATCGACGTCATCGGCACGGTCGCGCGCCTGCTGCATGGCTACGCCGGCTGCGCCCCGGATGAGCAGGACGTGCTGTATCCGCGGGTCCATGTGCCTGAGCTTTCTGCCGATGATCTTTGCGACGATGTATTCCGGCCGATTGCGCGCGATGGCGCGGCGATGGTGGAAGTGGGCCTGACGCTGCAACGCGAACTTGGCGCGCTGCGCCAGGCCGCAGGCGGACGCTTCGCCAAGCCGGCGGTCCGCCATGCGTGCGAGGCCTTGCAGCGTGCCGAGGCCGTGCTCGCGCATGAAGTGGATATCGCATTGCTCAGAAGCGCCCACGAAGCCGTGTTGCAGGACTGAGCCTGCCGGTCCGGAGATGAATCAGCGCAGAGCGGCGACCGCTCCTCCGGTGTGTCCGTGCGGGTCGGGCCAGACCTATCCGGATTGCTGTGGCCGCTGGCACAACGGGGATGTCCCTCCGCCCAGCGCGGAACTGCTGATGCGCTCGCGCTACAGCGCCTACGTGCTGGCCCTCGAGCCTTATCTGCTGGCGACCTGGCATGCCAGTACGCGTCCGTCCTCGCTGGAACTGCAGCAGGCGCCTGCACGCATCCACTGGCTGGGATTGCGCGTGCTGCGTGCGCAGACACAGGCGCCCGGGCGCGCGGTGGTCGAGTTCGTCACGCGGAATCGCGTCGGCGGCGCCAGCGCCGTGCGCTCGCGCGAGATCAGCCGTTTCGTGCGCGAGGACGGCGCCTGGTACTACGTCGACAGCGTGTTCCCCGTGGCCGAGGCCAGCCAGTAAGCCGGTGGCGACGGGCGGTTCAGCCGCCAAACCCGGCGGCGAGTTCGGCCACCACTTCGGCTGCCGGGCGCAGCCGGGATATTTCGCGCACGCAGCGTCCGGCGTAGAGCGGGGTGACGTCGAGGAAGCGCGGGTCCATGTCGCGCGTCAGGCCGGCGGGCGAGTACAGCGGCAGGCCGACGCGCTGCAGTTTCACCAGATGCAGCACCGCATCCATCGGCAGCAGGCGGCGGCTGGGAATCATCAATTTGTTGAGCGTCTGCGCCCAGCGTGGACCGTTGGCATCGTGGCTGCACCAGCGTGCCGTGGCGGCGTTGCCGACGACGCGGTGCGGTGCCGGCCACGCCAGTCCGAACAGTTCGGTGCGCAGCGTTTCCTGCGCCTCCAGCAGGCGTTGCTGGTAGGCCGGATGCGCTTCGCTTTCCGGCGTCAGCAGGAAGCGCGTGCCCGCGGCCACCGCATCGGCACACAGTTCGCGTGCCTTGTGTGCGCTGGCTGCATCGTGGATGCCGCCTGCGGCGATCAGCGGGCAGCGCTCACGGCTCAGCTTGCGCACAGCCGGTAACAGTTGCGCCAGCGGCGTACCGTTTTTGCTGGCGAGATGGCCCCCTGCTTCCTCGCCCTGCACGATCAGGCCATCGACGCCATCGTCCAGCGCCTGCTGTGCCTGCGCGGTGTCTCCGACCTGGTGCCAGACCGCGATCCCTGCGGATTGCAGGTGCTGCACCAGCGCACGATCGAAGCCGTAGAACATCGTGACGACCGCTACGCGCTCGTTTATGCAGGCCTCGACGTGTGCGCGCCGCACGAAAGGCATCAGCAGATTGGCGGCAAACGGTTTATCGCCGCAGGCGTCACGGATTTCGTGCAGCGCTTGCTGGAACGGCTGCGGTGGCATCAGTCCTAGCGTGCCCAGACCGCCAGCGAGACTGACCGCCGTAGCCAGTCTGGCGCCAGACAGGCCGCCGCCCATGCCGGCTTGTATGACCGGATGTTGCAGGTTCAGTGATGTCTGCCAGGACGGCGCCATCGGGCATGCTCGCGAAGCCGGAGGGTGGGAGACATCATATGCGAGTTCCGCGAGATGGCACCACGCGTCCCGCAAGCGGGCGAATCCGTGCGACGCGGCTCAGCGGCGTGTGCGCTTGGGCGTGTAGCGGGCGCGCGGAGCCGGTTCCTGGACCCGGTGGTCCGGGGTCTGCAGATGCAGGTGGGCGCGTAACCATCCGGCAAATTCCGCTTCGCTGATCCGGCCTTCGGCCAGCGCGAGGATTTCCGGATAGATCTCTGCGTCATTGGCGTCCAGGCGGGCACCATTGAGTTCGATGAAGGTTTCGCAGGCAACGAAGGCGCTGCGCTTGTTGCCATCGACGAAGGCATGGTTCCTGGCGATACCGTGGGCGAGGCTGGCGGCCAGATCGGCCAGGTCAGGCGCGGGGTCGCCGTAGGCATGGAGCTGCTGGGGCCGCGCGAGCGCCGACTGCAGCAGGTTTTCATCACGCACACCGGCTAGGCCGCCGTGCTCGGCGAGCTGCCGGTCGTGCAGCATCAGCAGCAGCGTGCGTTCGATCCAGACGATCATCGCCGATCAACTGTCGGCGAGCTTGCGCAGCAGCGTGCGCCGCTTATGCATCACGCGCTCGGCGACTGCCATCTGTGCGGCAAGCCGGGGGTCATGCGGCATCAGCCGGATGCCGTCGGGCGTCTCGGCGACATACAGGGTGTCGCCCTTGGCGACGCGCAGGCGCGCCAGCAGTTCCTTGGGGAGCAGCACGCCTGCCGAGTTGCCGACGGCAATGATCTTCAGTTGCATGTGTATGCCTCCGCGAACAATGTTTTATAAATGTTATAACATCGTGCCGCCGGTTGCCAGACCCAGCTGCGTGGCGGATGTCAGAATCTGGGAATCCACGCACAGCGCATTAACACCGGGAGCGAACGTGTATCAGATCGGCTGGGGCAAACAGGAAATCCGCGTCAGCGCCAACGGCTATGCCATGCAGGGCTATGGCATGTGGCATCACCGCGTGCGAGGGCGGCAGACGCCGCTGCTTGCGCGCGCGATTTTCCTGGGCGACGAGAAAAAGCGCTCGGCGATCTTCTGCTGCCTCGATCTCGGCTATGTCACCCATGCGATGCGCGAGGGCGTCTGTGCGCAGTTGCGCGAACGCATGGGCGCGGCGTTCAACCAGGACGCGCTGGTGCTGACCTGCACGCACACACATTCCGGACCCGGCGGCTGCACGCACGATGTGTTGTACAACGTGGTGACGCCCGGATTCGTGCCGGACAACCTGGAGAAAGTCGTCGAGGCGGCGGTGGCGGCCATCGTGCAGGCATGGCAGGGCGCGGCGCCGTCAGAACTGGGACTGGCCGGCGGCGCGTTCGACGATGCCGTGCCGGTGGCATGGAACCGCTCGCTGCGCGCCTACAACCGCAATCCCGAGGTGACGCGGCGGCGCGAGACCGAAACGCACCTGGCGCTGGATCGCGGGATGCAGCTGTTGAGTATCCGTCGTGACGGCCAGTTGCACGCACTGCTGTCGCTGTTCGGCGTGCACGCCACCTGCGTCGGCAACTCGCTGCACGATTATTGTGGCGACAACAAGGGCTATGCCGCCACGCACGCCGAGCACGCGCTGAGCCAAGCCGGTGTAAAGAATGCGGTCGCGATTTTTGCGCAGGCCACCGCCGGCGACGTCTCGCCGCATTTCCACGGGCCGGGCCAGACCTCGCGGCGCAACAAGATCAAGGGCCAGGCCGAGTACGAGTATGCCGAGCGCAACGGCCGCTACCAGAGCGAACATGCGCTGTCGCTGCTCGATGAAACCCATGAGGAAAAAATCGCGGGAGACATCGACGCGATTTTTTCCTATGTCGATTTCACCGACCTCGAGGCCGACCCGGCCTATACCAATGGCGAGCGCGGCGCTCGCACCAGCGAACCTTGCCACGGCGTCGCATTCTTTGCCGGCACGCCGGTCGACGGGCTGGGCATCGCGCCACCACTGGCGGCCATCGCCCGCGGCATCGCGCGGTTTGTCAAAAGGCGGCGACTGAAAAGCATCGACCGCTATCCGCCGGCGCAGCAGGACTACTATCGCCGCCTCTATGCCGCGCAGGGTGCCAAGGACATCCTGCTCGAAGCCGGCGGCAAGCGCGTCCTCGGGCAGAAGCTCGACAAGCTGGCCCTGCCGGGATTCGTCGATCCCACGGTCGGCGAGCTCAAGCGTCAGGCGCGTATCGGCGCCATCGGTCAAAGCGCAATGGTGCCGACCGTACTGCCGCTGCAGATCATCGTCATCGGCCCGCTGGCGCTGGTCTGCTGTCCCGGCGAATTCACCACCACCGCCGGCCAGCGCGTGCGGCAGCTGGTCGCCGCACGCCTGCGTGAACGGAAAATCCGGCACGTGCTGCTGTGCACCTACTGCAACGACTATATGGGTTATGTCACCACGCTGGAGGAGTATCGGGAGCAGGCCTACGAGGGCGGCCACACCATTTTCGGGCAGTGGACGCTGGCGGCGTTCCAGACCTGTTTCGCGGGACTGGCGGATGAACTGCTGAAGGACGCACACGAACGCCGGCACGACCGCACGACGCGGCCGCGACCGGCCCCGGCCGATGAACTGGCGCTGCGCACCGCGGTGGCGGCGCCGCGCTGAGGCGTGCGCGACAGCGGTGCGCACACCGTTCCGGGTGGCGTCGAATTCCGTGGCGGCGCGATTTTCGCTAGAGTGTGCGGCACGCGCGAACCATCGCGCCATACCGGCAGAGCCTGATGAGCACCAGCATTCCCGCAACCCTGATTCCCGGCGACGGCATAGGCCCTGAAATCGTCGAAGCCACGCTGGCGGCGCTCGATGCGCTGGACGTTTCCTTCGACTGGGACATCCAGCAGGCCGGACTGGCCGGGGTGAAATCGGCGGGCGACCCGCTGCCCGCGGCGGCGCTGGACAGCATCCGCCGCACGCGGCTGGCGCTGAAGGGACCGCTGGAGACGCCCTCGGGCGGCGGCTACCGTTCTTCCAACGTGCGCCTGCGCGAGACGTTCAAGCTCTACGCCAATGTGCGCCCGACCAAGACCCTGATTCCGGGCGGCCGCTTCGACAACATCGACCTGATGATCTACCGCGAGAATCTCGAAGGCCTGTACATGGGCTACGAGCACTTCATCCCGATCGACAACGATCCGGAGGCGGTGGCCATCGCCACCGGCGTCAATACGCGGCAGGGCGCGCACCGCCTGCTGGAATACGCCTTCGAGCACGCGATTGCCAACGGCCGCAAGAAGCTCACGCTGGTGCACAAGGCCAACATCATGAAGGCGCTGACCGGCATTTTCCTCGACGAGGCGCGCCGTCTGCACAAGGCCCGTTACGTCGGCAAGATCGAATTCAACGACGTCATCATCGACGCCTGCTGCATGAAGCTGGTGATCAATCCCTGGCAGTTCGATGCGCTGGTCACCACCAACCTGTTCGGCGACATTCTTTCGGATCTGGCCGCCGGCCTGGTCGGGGGTCTGGGCATGGCGCCCGGCGCCAACATCGGCCACGACGCCGCGATCTTCGAGGCGGTGCACGGCTCGGCGCCGGACATCGCCGGCAAGGGCATCGCCAACCCGGTGGCGCTGATGCTGGCGGCGGCGATGATGCTCGACCACCTCAAAATGCAGGACAAGGCCACGCGCCTGCGCGAGGCGATTCATCACACCTTCAACACCGACAATATCCGCACCGGCGACCTCGGCGGCAGCGCCAGCTCGAAGACCTTTACCGCGGCGCTGGTGGCGCGCATCCGCAACGGCTGATTGAGGGATGCCCTAGCCGGGCGGATTGGCCTTCTGGTCGGCCGCACAGGCGGCGAAGATCGCAGCCGGGTCGTTGCCGGCATTCTCGAAAACCGCGCGCCGGCAGTAGGTCGATTGCGGAAAATAATCGCCCATGACCTGCTGCGGCGGCGTGCCCTGCGGGATGTTCTGGATCGCGGGGGCGAAGCCGGCCGCGGGCAGCATGTGGCGATAGATGAACAGCCCGTCCACGAACGGACCCCACGGTAGCCAGGTGATGTCCTGCGCGGGGGTGGCGTTGGCCGGACGGTCGGCTGCGTCGGAGATCGCGACGGTGAAATAGCCGTCGCGGTCGAGCGGCGTCTGATAGTCGGCGCTGCAGGCGACGTAACGCTGCGTGACGAATTCGTTTTCGCACACCGACCAGTAGCGCATGTCTTCGCCGCCCAGCGGCACACCGGGTGCGCCGCGCCAGGTCGGCGCCTTGGCGCGGATCAGGATGAGATTGCCGTAGGCGCGCGCGAACGGCGTGGTGACGTAGGCATTGTCGAGATTGCTGAGGAAGCCGCCTTCGCCCAACGGCAGTTGCGCGCCGATCTGCTGCAGCTGCGGCAGTGGAACGATATTGCTGAGAATCGCCAGCACCGAGCCCGGCAGGCTGTAGAAGCGCGTGGTGCGCGGCGGGTAGACCGCGGTCGGGAACGGCAGCGCCAGCGTGTCCGGGTAGTCCACGCCCAGCAGCAGGCCGTTGAGCCCGAGATCGGGCAGCAGGCCGCCGAGCGTCGGCAGCAGCGGCGTGGTGCAGGTCGGCAGGCTGGCGAGCGCGGTGCCGCTGGTGGTTTCGATCGTGAGCTGCGGCAGGCCGACGCCACCGTCGAAGTCGTAGCCGGCATCCGGTACGTAGGTGCGATAAATCACCGGCAGCAGGAAACCGTTCGGAATCTGCAGTGAGCTGAGCGCGATGTTGCCCGCGTAGAGCGTGTTCGGTGCGCGGTTTTTCGGCGGTGTGCCGAAGACGACGTAGGCGGTGTAGCGCGCGCCCGGCGCCGCCGCGGGATTTTGCAGCGGGTTGTTGCCAGGGCGGATCGGTGCCAGCTGGTCATCGGTCTGTACGTCGAGCGCGCGCAGCAACGGGTCGTAGCTGTTGTAGGAGAAATAGCGCACCGCCGGGTAGCGGCCGTCGATGCGTACGCGCGTCCCGGGCGTCATCGGCAGCAGCGCGACCCAATATTTGGCGGCGTTGTCGGGGAAGGCGATGTTGGTGGTGTCGATGTCCGACTGCACGGCCCAGCCGCAGCCCAGCCCCAGCGGCAGCGCCGGTGCCGCCGGCAGCGGGTCGTCCTGCAGCGCGCTGCGCGTGCTTGCCGCATCGGCGGGGGCTCCGCCCTGTACGCAGGCGCCCAGCATGAGGCCACCGACCGCAACGAGCATGATGCGGAAGCAGTGCGGGCATGCAGCCGGATTTCTTGGAAGTCTCATGCGCAGACACTATCGCTTTACCCGAAGCCTGCCTATTCCATGGCGGACAATACTTGTCCGTCGCGGACATAAAAACGGCCGCAGTCCTTGCGGGCTGCGGCCGTGTTGCTGCGACTGCCGTTTCAGAACAGCGCCACGTCCATCTCCATCATCGGCGCGCAGCCGGAGCGCACCTGCTGGATCATCGCCGCCGATTCCGGGTAGAGCTTGGCGAAATAGAAGCGCGCGGTGGCGATCTTGGCCTTGTAGAAATCGTCGCCCGAGTCGAGTTTCTTCAGCGCCACGCCGGCGGCGTAGCACCAGGCGAACGAGAACACCAGGTGGCCGATGACGCGCAGGTACGGCACGGCGGCGGCGCCGACCTCATCCGGGTTCTGCATGGCCTTCTTGCCGATCTCCATCGTCAGCTTCTGCACTTCGCTCTGCAGGGCGTTGAACGGCGCGAGGAATTCCTGCATGCGCGGATCTTCGGACAGCGGCTTGAGCGCGTCCTGCATCGCCTTGCCGAACTTCATCAGCTTGGCGCCCATGTCGCCGAGCACCTTGCGGCCCAGCAGGTCGAGCGCCTGGATGGTGTTGGTGCCTTCGTAGATCATGTTGATGCGCGCGTCGCGCACATACTGCTCGACGCCGGTTTCCCAGATGTAGCCGTGGCCGCCGTAGACCTGCATCGCCAGCGTGGTCGATTCATAGCCGTTGTCGGTGATGAAGCCCTTGATGACGGGCGTCAGCAGCGCGACCATGTCGGCGTTGTCCTTGCGCACCTTCTCGTCGGGATGCTTGTGCTCGCGGTCGATCGCCAGCCCGGCCCAGTAGGTGAAGGCGCGCGCGGCTTCGACGTAGGCTTTCTGCGTCAGCAGCATGCGACGGATGTCGGGGTGCACGATCAGCGGGTCGGCCGGCTTGTCCTTGGCCTTGGGGCCGGTCAGCGAGCGCGACTGCAGGCGTTCCTTCGCATAGGCCAGCGAGTTCTGGTACGCGACTTCGGCCAAGCCCAGCGACTGCATGCCGACGCCCAGGCGCGCGCTGTTCATCATCACGAACATGGCGTTGAGGCCCTTGTTCGGTGCGCCGACGATCCAGCCCTTGGCGCCATCGAGGTTCATCACGCAGGTGGCGTTGCCGTGGATGCCCATCTTGTGCTCGATCGAGCCGCACTTGATGGTGTTGCGCGCGCCCGGTTTGCCGGCGGCGTCGGGGACGAACTTGGGCACGATGAACAGAGAGATGCCCTTGGTGCCGGCCGGCGCGTCCGGCAGGCGCGCCAGCACCAGGTGGATGATGTTCTGCGACATGTCGTGCTCGCCGGCCGAGATGAAAATCTTGGTGCCGGTGATGGCGTAGCTGCCGTCGCCGTTGGGCTCGGCCTTGCTCTTGAGGATGCCCAGGTCGGTGCCGGCCTGCGGCTCGGTGAGGCACATGGTGCCGGTCCATTCGCCGGAGACCAGTTTCGGCAGATACAGCTGTTTCTGCTCCGGCGTGCCGAACGCTTGCAGCGCGTTGTAGGCGCCGTGCGACAGGCCGGGGTACATGGTCCAGGCCTGGTTGGCGGAGTTCATCATCTCCATGAACGCGCTGTCGACCACGTGCGGCAGACCTTGGCCGCCGAAAGCGGGATCGGCGCCCAGCGACGGCCAGCCGGCCTCGACGAACTTCTGGTAGGCCTCCTTGAAGCCGGTCGGGGTGGTGACGACGCCGTCGCCGGAATATTTGCAGCCTTCCTTGTCGCCGACCTGGTTGAGCGGGAACAGCACCTCGGCGCAGAACTTGCCGCCTTCCTCGAGGATCGCGTCGACCGTCTCGACGTCGATGTCGGCGTGGGGCGGCAGTTTCTTCAGTTGCGTCTCGACATCGAGCATCTCGTGCAGGACGAACTGCATGTCGCGCAGGGGCGGGGTGTACTGAGGCATGACAATCTCCGGGAAATGAAAAGCGATAAGGGGTTTGCGCCGCGGGCGCGTAAAATTTGGAGCGCTAGACTACCTTAAATGGCCGTAAAATCGTGATGGCAACGGTGATCGGCCGACGGGCGGCGCCAC
>DATMTG010000283.1:0-4909 GCA_035565075.1 Stenotrophobium sp. | reverse complement strand
TTGGCGTCGCTCTTGTCGCGTTCACCGGCGACGCGCGCGATTTCCTTGTCCAGCCGGGCGCGTTCGGCATCGAGGTCGACGAGGCCTTCCAGCGGCACCAGCAGCGTCAGCTCGCCGACCACGGCCGTGGCGGCGGCAGGCGCGCTGGCGGCGTCATCTAGGAATTCGATGCGCTCGAGCTTGTTGAGGAAGCGCAGCTGCGAGGCGAAGCGTTCGACGCGCGCGCGATCGGCGGCGTCGCCATCGGCGAGCAGCAGCGTCACCAGCCGGGCTGGCGGCACGTTGAGTTCGCTGCGCACGCGGCGCAGTGCGGTGACCATCGCCTTGAGCCATTCGATGTCGGCTTCGGCGGCTTCGTTGATTTTGTCCGGCTGCGCGATGGGATAAGGCTGCAGCATGATGCTGTCGCCGCTCTTGCCCGCCAGCGGCGCAACGCGCTGCCAGACTTCCTCGGTGATGAACGGCATCAGCGGGTGCAGCAGTCGCAGCCAGGTTTCCAGTACACGCACGAGCGTCCGGCGCGTGCCGCGTTTGGCCGCTTCATCATCGGCTTGCAGCGTGGGCTTGGTCAGTTCGAGATACCAATCGCAGTACTCGTTCCAGATAAATTGGTAAAGCGTCTGCGCCAGAAGATCGAAGCGGTAACTCGCAAAATATTCGGCGGCTTCGGCCTCGACTTTTTGCAAGCGTGAAATGATCCAGTGATCAGCGACGGACAAGGTGTAGTCGCCATCATTGAGTCCGTCCGGGATACGGACTCCGCCATTTTCATCGAGCGCGCCCAGGTTCATCAGCGCGAAGCGGGTCGCGTTCCAGATCTTGTTGCAGAAATTGCGGTAGCCGACAGCGCGGCTGGAATCGAAGCGGATGTCGCGACCCGGCGAAGCCAGCGCGGCAAAGGTGAAGCGCAGTGCGTCGACGCCGACTGCCTCGATGCCCGCGGGATAATCCTTGCGCGTGGCTTTCTCGATCTTCGGCGCGGTCTCCGGCTTCATCAGGCCGGTCGTGCGCTTCTTCACCAGGTCATCCAGCGTGATGCCGTCGACCAGATCGAGCGGGTCGAGCACATTGCCCTTGGACTTGCTCATCTTCTGGCCTTCCGGATCGCGAATCAGGCCGTGCACATAGACTTCGCGGAACGGCACTTCGCCGGTGAGCTTCATGCCCATCATCACCATGCGCGCGACCCAGAAGAAGATGATGTCGAAGCCGGTGACGAGCACGCTGGTCGGGTAATACTTTTTCAGTTCCGGCGTCGATTCCGGCCAGCCGAGTGTGGCCAGCGGCCAGATGTCGGAGGAGAACCAGGTGTCGAAGACGTCGTCGTCCTGCTTGAGCGCAATGCTGGCGTCGAGTTTGTGTTTTGCGCGCACCTCGGCTTCGCTGCGGCCGACGTAGACCTTGCCGCCTTCGTCATACCAGGCCGGAATGCGGTGGCCCCACCAGAGCTGGCGGCTGATGCACCAGTCCTGAATATTGTTGAGCCACTGGTTGTAGGTGTTGATCCAGTTTTCAGGCACGAACTTGATGCGGCCGTCGGCGAACACGTCGAGCGCCGGCTTGGTGATCGCGCTCCAGCCGCCGGGGCGGCCGTCGTCCAGGATCTTGCGTGTGAGGTCGACGAACCACTGGTCGGTCAGATAGGGCTCGAGCACGACGCCGGTGCGGTCGCCGCGAGGCACCTTGAGCTTGTGGTCCTCGATCTTTTCCAGCAGGCCTGCCGCTTCGAGATCGGCGATGATCTGTTTGCGTGCGGCAATGCGATCCATGCCGCGGTAGGCGGCAGGCGCCTCGTCGTTGATCGCGGCGGTTTTGGTAAAAATATTGAGTAACGGCAGCTTGTGCCGCTGGCCCACCTGGTAGTCGTTGAAATCGTGTGCCGGTGTGATCTTGACGCAGCCGGTGCCGAATTCCCGTTCCACGTAGTCGTCGCCGATGACCGGAATTTCGCGGTTGCACAGTGGCAGCTTCACCGTCTTGCCGATGAGATGCCGGTAACGCTCGTCTTGCGGGTGTACGGCCACCGCGGCGTCGCCCAGCATGGTTTCCGGCCGCGTGGTGGCGACGACCAGGTAGCCGCTGCCGTCGGCGAGCGGGTAGCGGATGTGCCAGAGCTTGCCGTTCTCTTCTTCCTGCACGACTTCGAGATCGGAGATCGCGGTCTGCAGCACCGGATCCCAGTTCACCAGCCGCTTGCCGCGGTAGATCAGGCCTTCTTCATGCAGGCGCACGAAATGTTCGATGACGGCCCTGGGATAGCCTTCGCCGGGTTTGTCCGGCTCGCCCATCGTGAAAGTATTGCGCGACCAGTCCACCGAACTGCCCATGCGGCGAATCTGGTTTTCGATGGTGCCGCCGGAATGCGCCTTCCACTCCCAGACTTTCTTCAGAAAATCTTCGCGGCCCAATTCGGCACGCGTGGGTTCGCCCGCAAGCTTGAGGTTGCGCTCGACCACCATCTGGGTTGCGATGCCGGCGTGATCGGTGCCGGGCTGCCACAGCGTGTCGCGGCCACTCATGCGGTGATAGCGCGTCAGGGCGTCCATCACCGTGTGCTGGAAGGCATGGCCCATGTGCAACGAGCCCGTGACATTCGGCGGCGGGATCATGATCGAGTAGGGCGCGCCCGTGGCGGCACCGCTCCCGGCCTTGAATGCACCGCCCTGTTCCCAGGCCTCGCGCCAGCGGGCTTCGATGGTGCGGGAGTCGAAGGTCTTATCCATGTTTTTCTTGAAGTGAAACTGCGCGCCGCGCAAGTCGTGCGGGCGTGAATGAAGGGTGTGAATTGTAGAGGGCTGGGACTTATCTAGCCATTGCGATCATTATCGTTTCGCCCAGCT
Organism: Stenotrophobium sp.; assembly: GCA_035565075.1. Taxonomy (GTDB): domain Bacteria; phylum Pseudomonadota; class Gammaproteobacteria; order Nevskiales; family Nevskiaceae; genus Stenotrophobium. The sequence continues at coordinate 2,069 of DATMTG010000283.1, read as the reverse complement.
ACCCTCGGGATTCTGCTCGTAGGTGGCCAACTCGTAGCCACGATCCTTGTAGAACTTGTAGCGTTCGCGCGACTTGGCGCGCTGGGCAGCATCGCCCTCGACCAGTTCCAGCACGCGGTCGAAGCGGCTGAAGAACGCCGGCACGTCCAGGCCGAGATTGATGAGGACGGCATGGTGGCTTGCCGGCGGCTCCGTGCTGCCGAGCAGCACCATCGGTTGCGGATCCTCGATGGCCTGGCCGAGGTATGGCTCGTGCGCGATGAAACTGCCCTGGCGGAAACTCCAGAGCGCGCCGTCCAGTTCCTCGGCCTGCGCAGGACCCGGCACGTTGATGTAAACCTTGAGACCGCTGCCGGTGGCCTTGTCGCAGAGCCTGCAGGCGGTCATGACCGCGCTGTTGGCCGGCAGGCCGCCGTCCGGAAGGATGTAGAAATCAATGCGGGTCATTGATGGGAGACGGTCGACGGGAGACGTTATTGTTCCACGCCCACGGTTTCATGCGTCAAGTTTCGCTCTTTTTCGCAGCGTAGTTGATCAGGTATTGCGTCAGCAGCGGCACCGGACGGCCGGTTGCCAGCTTGCCTTTCCAGGCGGTGCCGGCGATATCCATGTGCGCCCATTTCATCCGCTTGGTGAAGCGGTGCAGGAAGGACGCCGCGGTGATGGCGCCGGCCTCGCGGCTGCCGATGGTCGCGATATTGGCGACATCCGCGCAGTCACTCCTGAGCTGCTCGTCGTACTCGACCCACAGCGGCATTTCCCAGGCGCGATCGCCGACCTGTTCGCCGGCGGCCAGCAGTGCGCGTGCCAGCCCGGGCTGGTTTGAGAACAGGCCGCTGGCATGGCTGCCCAGCGCGACGACGCAGGCGCCGGTCAGGGTCGCCATGTCGATGCACAGCGCGGGGTCGTAGTTTTTCTCGGTGTAGGTCAGCGCGTCGGCGAGGATCAGGCGGCCCTCGGCGTCGGTGTTGAGCACTTCGATGGTGATGCCGGCCATGCTGGTGACGATGTCGCCGGGTTTGCTGGCGTCGCCGTTGATCAGGTTTTCCGAGGACGGCACCACGCCGACCACGTTGATCGGCAGTTTCAGCTCGGCGATGGCCTTGAGCGTGCCGAACACGCTGCCGCCTCCGCACATGTCGAATTTCATTTCGTCCATCTGCGCGGCCGGCTTGATCGAGATGCCGCCGGCATCGAAGGTCAGGCCCTTGCCGACCAGCGCCACCGGCTTCTCATCCTTGGGGCCGTGCAGGTATTCCATGATGATCAGCTTGGCCGGCTGGCTGCTGCCCCTGGACACCGACAGCAGCGAGCCCATGCCGAGCTTCTGCATGTCGGCTTCTTCCAGTACCCTGGTCTTGATCGGGTACTGCTGGGCGAGCTTGTGCGCCTGCTCGGCCAGGTATGTCGGTGTGCAGAGGTTGCCCGGCAGGTTGCCGAGATCGCGGGTCAGCGCCATGCCCCGGCTGATCGCAAGGCCTTCGGAAAGCCCTTGCTCGCCCGCAGGCAGGTCCGAGCGCCGCGGCACGTCGAAGGTGTAGCGCTCGAGCTTGTAGCTGGGCAGGTCGGCCCTGGCGCTTTCGCCACGGCAGTCGTCGAAGCGATAGAAATGGTTTTCTGACGCAATGACGGCCTGCTGTACGTTCCAGTGGAAATCACGGCCCTTGACCGGCAGGTGCGACAGGTAGGACACCGCGTCGATGGCGCCGGTCTGGCGCAGTGCGCGCGCCGCGGTCGCATGCGCCTTGCGGTAGGCGCGCTCGTCGAAACTGCGCTCCTTGCCCAGGCCCACGAGCAGCACGCGGTCGGCAAACGAGCCGGGAACATTGTGCAGGACGACCGTGCTGCCGGGCTTGCCATCCATGTCGCCCCGGCGCATCACCGAGCCGATGGCGCCGGCGCCGGCCTGATCGACGATCGTGGCCGCCGCGGACATCGAGCGGCGCTCGAAAATGCCGACGACGATGCAGGCGACGCGCTGTTTTTCGGGGCTGCCGCTTTTGACAAAATATTCCATACCTGGCCTGTTCTTGTAGTCTATGAAAACCAACTGCTGACTTGGAATATAT
>DATMTG010000282.1:0-6087 GCA_035565075.1 Stenotrophobium sp. | reverse complement strand
GCAAGCGGCATCCTGCTGAACTTGGGGCGCCGGAGTCGGACCTTGGCTGAAAGCGGGTGCTGCTCCATCGGATGCGCCGCGTCATTGCTGCGAATGTTCAGAGGCCCAAAAGTTCCAGCAGGCCGGATTCGCGCGGCCACGCTTGCAGCGCGTCGAGGATGGCGCGCCGCGCGGGGTCGGGTTCCTGTGCCCGGCGCGCGGTCAGAACGTCCTCGTATTGCTCCAGTGTCAGGCCGGCGAGGCCGGTGTCGAAATCGAGTTTGCGCGCGACGAATTCCTGCCAGCGCTGGCGCTCCTCCTCGTTCAGCGTGTGCGGATAATGCCGCGCACGATAGCGGAACAGCAGCTCGTTGTAGCGTGCGTCGCTGAACAGGCCCTCGAACTGCGCCAGCGTCTCCGGCGCCGCTTCGCGTACGCGCTGCAGGCGTGGCTTGTCGGCATCCGGCAGGAAGCCGGCGTAGAGCGAGAGTTCGGCGTCGCGTTCATCGTATTCGGGCGCATCGAACACGGCGCGAACCTTTTCGGACAGGGACTCGCGCACGCGCAGCAGCTGCGCAAGGTTTTGCCGGCAGCGGGCGAGATCGATGTTCCAGCGTTCCGCCTGCTGCGGATTGAGCGTCGACAGCGGCGCCAGCATCGGACTCTTGTTCAGGTGCACGCCCTTGAGCGGGACGCGGCTGAGGCCTTCCGGCAGGTCGGCCTCGGCAGTGAAGACGCGGTCGTGCAGCTCGTCGGCGTCCAGCTCCAGCCATTCGGCCGGATCGTGGCTGAGGTCGTAGACGATGATCTGGTTGCCGTTGCGCGGGTGCATCGCCAGCGGCGCGATTACCGCGATGCAGCCGCGCGAGGCCGGGATCTTCGATGAGACATGCAGCAGCGGCGCCATCTCGCGCAGGTTGAACTGCGTCGCCGCGAATTTCTTGTCGCGCAGCTTCAGCGCATGTTCGAACAGCCGCGGTTGCGCCGCGCGCAGGCGCCGCGCCAGGCCGATGGTGGCGTCGACATCGGACAGCGCCTCGTGCGCATGGGCGTGCGCGATGCCGTTGGCCGCGCTCAGGTGCTGCAACTTGAAGCTGGTGGCGCCGTCCTCCCGTTGCGGCCATTCCAGGCCATCGGGCCGTAGCGCGTGCCACAGGCGCATCACGTCGATCAGGTCCCAGCGCGAGTTGCCGCCGAACCACTCGCGGGCATAGGGCTCGTAAAAATTGCGGTACAGCAGGTTGCGCGTGACTTCATCGTCGAAGCGGATCGAGTTGTAGCCGACGCCGCAGGTGCCGGACACGGAAAACGCCTCGTTGATCCTCCGGGCGAATTCCGGTTCAGCGATGCCCTCGCGCTGCGCGGTCTGCGGCGTGATGCCGGTGATCAGGCAGGCATCGGGGTGCGGCAGGACGTCGATCGCTGGCCGGCAGTAGATCACCAGCGGTTCGCCGACCGGCTCCAGATCGGCGGTGGTGCGGCGTCCGGCGAACTGCGCGGGCCGGTCGCGTGCCGGGTCGGCGCCAAAGGTCTCGTAGTCGTGCCAGAGGAAGCTGCCGGGTATGCTCATGTCGGAACCGTCGGGACGGGGTGTTCAAGGGCGCCGTCATGCTGGACAATACGCGCGCTTCTCAACCCAGAATACCCCATGTCACTGACCCGCGAAGCCCTGCTGGCTGCATTGGATGCCTACGTCGACCCGCTGATCGGGCGCGGCCTGATCGCGGCCGAGGCAGTCAAGGCGACCGAGCTCAGATGGATCGGCAAGCCAGTCGTCGAGGTTGAACTGGGGTTTCCGGCGGCCGGCCATGCTGAAACGCTCAAGGCCGCCCTGCAGCAACACCTGCGCGAATCGCTTTCGACTGAAATCGAGGTGAAGGTGAGCTGGCGCATCCGCTCCCACGCGGTGCAGAAGAATCTCAAGCCTTATGCCCAGATCCGCAACATCATCGCGGTGGCCAGCGGCAAGGGCGGCGTCGGCAAATCCACCATCGCCGTGAACCTGGCGCTGGCCTTGCAGGCCGAAGGCGCAAAAGTCGGCGTGCTCGATGCCGACATCTACGGGCCGAGCCAGCCGCGCATGCTGGGCGTGGAGCATGTGCGCCCAACTTCGCCGGACGGCAAGCGCATGCACCCGGTGATTGCCCACGGCTTACAGGCGATGAGTATCGGTTTCCTGATCGACGCCGAGAAGCCGATGATCTGGCGCGGGCCGATGGTGACGCAGGCACTGTCGCAGCTGCTCGGCGAAACCGACTGGAGCGACCTCGATTACCTGGTGGTCGATCTGCCGCCGGGCACCGGCGACATCCAGTTGACGCTCTCGCAGCGGGTGCCGATCAGCGGCGCGGTGATCGTGACCACGCCGCAGGACATCGCCCTGCTCGACGCGCGCAAGGGCCTGGCGATGTTCCAGAAAGTGGAAGTCAGCGTGCTCGGCGTGGTCGAGAACATGAGCACGCATGTCTGCACGCACTGCGGCCACGAGGAAGCGGTCTTCGGCGCCGGCGGCGGCGAGCGCCTGGCGGCGCAATACGGCGTCGAGCTGCTGGGTCAGCTGCCGCTGGATATCCGCATCCGCGAACAGGCCGACGGCGGCACGCCCACGGTGGTCGCCGCACCGCAATCCGACCTGGCGTTGCGCTACCGCGAGATCGCGCGCAAGGCCGCGGCAAGACTGGCATATGGCAGCACGACCGCCGCGTTCCCCGACATCGAAATCACCGACGACTGAAAAATGAGCATCAAGTCAGACAAGTGGATCCGCCGCATGGCGCAGCAGGGCATGATCGAGCCGTTCGAGGCCGGACAGGTCAGGCACAACGGCAGCGGCAAGATCGTGTCCTACGGCACGTCCAGCTACGGCTACGACGTGCGCTGCGCCGACGAGTTCAAGATCTTCACCAACATCAACTCCACCATCGTCGATCCGAAGAATTTCGACTCGAAGAGCTTCGTCGATTTCAAGGGCGACTGCTGCGTGATCCCGCCCAACTCGTTCGCGCTGGCGCGCACGGTGGAATATTTCCGTATTCCGCGCAGCGTGTTGACGATCTGCCTGGGCAAGAGCACCTACGCGCGCTGCGGCATCATCGTCAACGTGACGCCGCTGGAGCCGGAGTGGGAAGGCCACGTCACCCTGGAATTTTCCAACACCACGCCGCTGCCGGCGAAGATCTATGCCAACGAAGGCGTCGCGCAGATGCTGTTCATGGAGTCGGACGAAGTCTGCGAGACGTCGTATGCCGATCGGGGCGGCAAGTACCAGGGCCAGAAGGGCGTGACGCTGCCCAAGACCTGACCCGGGGATTACTTCCGGCGGCCGCTGTCGAGATTCGGCAACCAGCCGGCCAGCAGGCCGATGGCCGGCAGGAAGGCACAGATCTGGTAGACGAAACGGATGCTGGTGTGGTCGGCCAGTTCGCCCAGGACGGCCGCGCCGATGCCGCCCATGCCGAAGGCGAAGCCGAAGAACAGGCCGGCCACGGTGCCGGTTTTGCCCGGCATCAGTTCCTGCGCGTAGACCACGATCGCGGGAAAGGCCGACGCCAGGATGATACCGATGGGCACGGTCAGCACGGCGGTCCAGAACAGGTTGACGTAGGGCAGCAGCAGACTGAACGGCAGCACGCCCAGAATCGAGGCCCAGATCACGTATTTGCGACCCAGCCGGTCGCCCAGCGGTCCGCCGGCGATGGTGCCGACCGCAACGGCACCGAGGAATACGAACAGCAGCAACTGCGAGTCCTCGACCGAAACCTGGAAGGTGTGGATCAGGTAGAACGTGTAGTAGCTGGTCAGGCTCGCCAGGTAGAAGAACTTGGAAAAGATCAGCGCCAGCAGCACGGCGATGGCGCCACGGACTTCGCGCGACGACGGTGCCGCCTGTGCCTTGGCGGCGTGCGTGTGGGCCGCCATCCGCGTCAGGCCGTGATCGCGATACCAGTGACCGACGTTCCACAGCAGGAAAATGCCGAGCAGCGCGGCCAGCGAGAACCACGCCACGCTGGTTTGCCCATGCTGCAGCACGATGAATGCCGCGAGCAGTGGCCCCGTCGCCGAGCCGAGGTTGCCGCCGACCTGGAAGATCGACTGCGCCAGGCCGTGCCGGCCGCCCGAGGCCATGCGCGCCACGCGCGAGGATTCGGGATGAAAGACCGACGAGCCGGTGCCGACCAGCGCGGCGGCCAGCAGCAGCCACGCAAAGCTCGCGGCAAACGCGAGCAGGATCAGCCCGACGAGGGTGAAACCCATGCCCAGGGCCAGCGAGTAGGGCCGGGGCCTGCGGTCGGTGTAGTGGCCGATGACCGGCTGCAACAGCGAGGCGGTCATCTGGTAGGTGAGCGTGAGCAGGCCGATCTGGCCGAAGTCGAGCCCGTACGCCGATTTCAGCATCGGGTAAATCGACGGCAGCAGCGACTGCATCATGTCGTTGAGCAGGTGGCAGAAGCTGATGGCGGCGAGGACGTTGAACGCGGTCTTTCCCACCGAAGTCTGCGGGCCGGGGGACGCCAGAATATCGCTCACGGGATGCTCCAGATGCCTGCGTGCTCGCAGGCGGATCGGCGGATATTTTAGCGGCTGATCGATGTCGCCTGCCGGCGTGCGGCGGTATCGGCAGGTTTGCGCTGGGCTGCGCGAACGGCAGCGGTCGCGCGTGACGAGCGGTTGCTGCCGACCGCCGGACGGTCGGGTTCCGTTGCGCGTCTGCCGCTCTTCGAGGCGATTGCGCCGTCTGGCCGCCGCTCGATTTATCGCGTCCTGAATCACCCTACAGTCCGGGCCATGTTGCGTGCGTGCGTCACGGCGCGCGCACGGAGGGCGGTCCCATACATTCAGGTGCAGGAGAATTCATCATGTTTCGTAAACTTGGTCTGGTCGTGGTCATGGCGGCGGGTCTGGCACTGGCCGGTTGCGGCGGTGGCAGTTCGGATTCCGGCAGCGGTGGCGCGGTGCAGTCGCGCAAGACGGTCTCCGGTCCGCTGACGCCGGTGCAGAACACCTTGTCTTCCTCCGTGCTGCAGCCGCTGGCGGTCGCCACCAATGGCACGCCGCTGTCGGGCGTGGTGAATTGCGCCGACTTTGCAGTCAATGGCGACGCGCTCAATATCGTCAACGCCCTCGCCAACGGCCTGCAGGGCGCCGCACAGAATCCGCAGGCGCTGACCGATGTCGCACCGCAGATCCAGGCACAGGTACAGCAGCTGGCCGCAGACCTGCAGCAGCTGGTCGGTGCGCTGGCCAGTGGCGCCAGCTGCAACGGCAGCACGGCCGGGACCACCGTCGCCGGCGATCCGCTGGCCGGCACACCGCTGGCACCGCTGAGCGCCGCGCTGTTGCCGGTGCTGCAGCAGATCACGGCCGCGGGCCAGGGGGGCGGCGCGCCGTCACTGAGCCAGGCTGCGGCGCAACTCTCGCAGATCAGCACAGCGCTGAATGCGGCATACGCGCAACTGCCGGCCAGCGCCACGGGTGCGCCGGTGCTGGGTGGGGTGCTGACCACGCTCAAGGGCACCGTCACCAACCTGGTGTCGCTGCTGCAGACCGCTGCCGGCGGCGATCCCACCGCCACCGCGGCGGCGCTGCAGGCAACGGTCACCGGCACCCTGCAGAACCTGTTGCTGAACGTGCTGCCGATCAATTCCCTGCCGACGTCCTCGGGCAGCAACGTACTGCCTGGACAGGTGATGGCGGGCATCAGCCAGTTGACCGCGATCTTCAACAGTGGCCTGACGTCCTCGGGCAACTCGGCCGGATTGCCGGGCCAGTTGAACCTCGCGCTGCTCAATGACGTGCTGCAGCCGCTGACGGTGGCGCTGCCTGCGCAGGGTGGGAGCGCCGGCGCCAGCGTCCTCACCGGCCTGCTGTCGCAGATCACCGCCAGCCTCACCGGCATCGCCGGCGGGGGTGCCAGCGGCAACCCGGCCGCGGTCATCACCAGCCTGCTTGGCACCGTGCTGCCGACCGTGACGGCGACGCTCGCGTCGATCCTCGGCGGCACCACGGGCAGCTGTCTGTTCGCCAACACGCCGCTGTCGGTGTTGTGCACGGCGCTCGGCGGCGTCTGACCGGCCTGTCATCACCCGTTGTGCAAACAGGGCGCCGCAT
>DATMTG010000281.1:0-7142 GCA_035565075.1 Stenotrophobium sp. | reverse complement strand
GCGTTTTCCAGCATTGCGCCGGGAAGCGGGTGGCGCCTGGCTCAGTTCAGCACGCTGGGCACCGCCAGCCGGAACGGGTCGATCCGCGCATCGAATTTTTCGCCCGCACCCGTCTGCATCTGGAAGCTGCCGTGCATGGTGCCGACCGGCGTGTTGAGCGGACAGCCGCTGGTGTACTCGAATTCCTCGCCGGGATTCAGCACGGGCTGATAGCCGACCACACCCGGTCCGCGCACTTCCTCGACGCGGCCCTCGCCGTTGGTGATGACCCAGTGGCGCGTCAGCAGTTGCACGGTCTCGCTGCCTTCGTTGCGGATGGTGATGTGGTAGGCGAACAGGAACTGCGATGCCGCGGGCGCGGACTGTTCCGGCACGTAGCGCGGCTGCACGATGATGCGGATGCCGCGGGTCAGGGTGTTGGACATGGGAGGACCGTGGCGTAGCGACAGGTTCAGAACATGCCGGTCTGCAGGCGCGCGGCCTCGCTCATCATGTCCTGCGTCCACGGCGGGTCGAACACCAGCTGCACGTCGCTTTCGGTGATCGCCGGAAGTTGTGCGATCTTGGCCTTGATGTCGTTGACCAGGATGTCGCCCATGCCGCAGCCGGGCGCGGTGAGCGTCATGCGGACCGAGGCCCGGCGCTGGCCGTCCGGCAGGGTCTCGACGGCGCAGCCGTAGACCAGGCCGAGTTCGACGATATTGATCGGAATCTCCGGGTCGTAGCAGGTCCGGAGCTGCTCCCAGACGGCTTCCTCGAGCTCGGTGTCGCTCGCCTGCGCCGAGACCTTCGGCGGCTCGACGCGCTCCTTGCCGATGGCGTCGGCGTCGGCGCCATCGATGCGGAACAGATGTCCTTCGATCAGCACGGTGTAGCTGCCACCCAGCGCCTGGGTGATGTTGGCGTGCGCGCCTTCCGGCAGCTCGACGCGCGTCCCCGCGGGGATCAGGACGCCGATGACATCGCGTGTCAGCGTGACGGATTCTTGGGCGTGCGACATCTCGTGTGTGGGTTGTTCATCGGGGCGGGGGAACGCATCTTAAACGTCAGGGGTCTGACGTGCATCTATCAGCGTGTCGTACCATCATTGCAAATCCATCCCGGGAGAATTTCCATGACTTATATCAAGCCGCTGCTGCTGGCTCTGGCCTTGTCCGTGCCGGCGCTTGCCATGGCGCACGACCACCCGGCGCCGGTGACGCGCAGCGTCAGCGTCTCGGGGCAGGGCGAGGTCAGCGCCGTGCCGGACCGCGCGCAGGTTTCGCTGTCGGTCGATGCGCTCGACAGCGACCTGCAGAAGGCGCAGGACCGGGTGAACCAGGTCACGCGCGCGTATCTGGCCAAGGCCAGGGCACTGGGCGTGAAGGATGCGCAGATCGCTACCGCGGGCGTCACGCTCAACCCTGAATACACCTGGGACGACAAGGCCAAGAAGCAGGTGCTGACCGGCTACCGTGCGCGCCGCCAGATCAATGTCACGGTCGATGATCTCGACCGTCTCGGCGACCTGCTGCTGGCGGCCACTGCCGCCGGTGTGAACCAGGTCAGCCCGCCGCAGCTGGAGTCGAGCAAGGCCGACGAGCTGACGCGGCAGGCGCTGGCCAAGGCCGCCGCCGATGCGCGCAGCAAGGCGCAGGTCCTGGCGACGACGCTGGGCGTGAAGCTCGGCAACATCCGCAACCTGTCCGCCAACGATGTCGCGCCACCGCCGCGGCCGGTCATGTTCAAGGCGATGGCGATGCGCGCTGACGCCGCGTCCGAATCCGGCAACGCCGAGATGGGCCTGGCCACGGGTGAAATCAGGTTCAACGCGACCGTTAACGCCGAATTCGACCTGATCGCGCCTTAAGGCAACACTGAATAAGCTACTGCGCTCGGCATCTCGCGCGAGGGCGGTGCTCGGAATCCTCATGTACCTCATTTTGTACACTGCGGTTCCTGCGCTCCGTCCTCGCACGACCTGCCTTCGCTCGCGACACTTATTCAGCGTTGCCTTGAACTTGTTTCGGCTGGTTGTGGGATAATCCACCACTTTCCTGCCGTTCAGGGCTGCGAAAGTGGCTGAAAAATCACGAATACTCGTCGGTGTGATCATGGGCTCCCGCTCGGACTGGGAGACCATGTCGCACGTCGCACAGACGCTCGAAGACCTGCGTGTGCCCTACGAAGCCCGCGTGGTCTCGGCGCACCGCACGCCGGACCTGCTGTTCCAGTACGCCGAAACCGCCGCCAGCCGCGGCATCAAGGTGATCATCGCCGGCGCCGGTGGTGCGGCCCATCTGCCGGGCATGTGCGCCGCCAAGACCGCCTTGCCGGTGCTGGGCGTGCCGGTGCAGTCGAAAACTCTCAGCGGCCTCGATTCGCTGCTGTCGATCGTGCAGATGCCGGCCGGCATTCCGGTGGCGACGCTGGCGATCGGCCGGGCAGGGGCGGTGAACGCGGCCCTGCTGGCCGCCGCCATCCTCGCCGGCAACGACAAGCCGCTGGCGGGACGTCTCGCCCGGTTCCGTGCCGCGCAGACGGCAAAAGTGTTGAACGACGAGCCGCTGAAGCTGCCATGAAAATCGGAATACTGGGCGCGGGCCAGCTCGGAAGAATGCTGGCCCTGGCGGGCTATCCGCTGGGTTTGGATTTTGTCTTTCTCGATCCGGCCGAAGAAGCCTGTGCCGCTGCACTGGGCACGCGCATCAAGGCGGATTACACCGACGAACAGGCGCTGGCCGGATTTTGTGCGGCTGCGGATATCGCCACTTACGAGTTTGAAAACGTGCCGGCAAGGACCGCCGAATTCGTCGCGGCACGCAGGCCCTTGCTGCCGGGTGCCGCGGCACTGAGCGCGAGCCAGGATCGCCTCACTGAAAAGCAGCTGTTCGACCGGCTCGGCATTCCCGTGGCCCGGTATGTACCGGTCAACACGCGCGACGCGCTGGACATCGCGGTCAAGGCGACGGGCCTGCCCGCGGTCCTCAAGACCCGCCGCATGGGCTACGACGGCAAGGGCCAGCGTGTGCTGCGCACGTCCGCGGACCTCGATGCCGCCTGGTCGGATCTGGGCGGCCGCCCGCTCATCCTGGAAGCCTTCGTCGATTTCCAGCGGGAACTGTCGTGCCTGAGCGTGCGCGGCAGCGATGGCCGGATGGCGTTTTACCCCGTCGCCGAAAACCGTCATGTCGACGGCATCCTGCGCACCTCGACCCCGAGACCGGACGATCCCTTGCAGGCCATGGCCGAGGATTACGCGCGCCGCATGGCCGAACATCTCGATTACGTCGGCGTGCTGGCGTTCGAGTTCTTCGTGCGGGACCACCAGCTGGTCGCCAACGAAATCGCGCCGCGCGTGCACAACTCGGGACACTGGAGTATCGAAGGCGCGGTCTGCTCGCAGTTTGAAAATCACCTGCGCGCCATCGCCGGCCTGCCGCTGGGCTCGACCGCGTTGCGCGCGCACTGCGCGATGGTGAATTTCATCGGCGACGCGCCTGCGACCTCAGAGCTGGCGAAGTTTGCCGACCTGCACATCCATCACTACGGCAAGACGCCCAAGCCCCAGCGCAAGGTCGGCCACGCCACGCTGCTGGCAAACGACGACGCCTCGCTGCAAGACGCGCTCGCCCGCCTCGGTGCGCTGGTTGCCAGGACTGCGCGATAAGCGGCCTAGAGTTGCAGGCTGCGACGCAGCTCCAGCCACAGACCGGCGTAAGCCAGCAGGGCGGCATCGTCGGACGGCGCGTAGGCGGGCAACGGCGCGCGATGTTCGCCCATGCGTTCCACCGTCGATGAATAGGGGATGGCGCTGACACAGGCCTGCGCCATGATCTCCGGCGGCTGTTCCAGCAGCCCGCGGTGCAGCGAGCGGCGGCGGTCCGCCATCGAGTAAAACGGCCGGAATTTATCGGTGCTGATGCCGGTTTTACGGCAGTAGTCCAGGACCTGCTGGTAGGCTCTCAGGGACAGGAAGGTAGGCACAACCGGCGCGAGGATCATGTCGGCGGCCGTGAAGATGTTGTCGGCCAGGTGCGACAGGCTGGGCGGACAGTCCAGCACGATCAGCGAATACTGCTCGCCGAACGGCCGCAGCAGTTTCTTCAGCGCCTTGCGCGGCGGCTCGATACTTTTCAGCATGACGTCGAGATAGCGGTAAGCGAAATCGGCGGGAATGATGTCGAGGTTGTCGTATGGCGTCCGCTTGACCAGGCGGTTGATGGAGGTGACGCCGGTGAGCACCTTGTCCGTCTTCACCGCTGCCGGTTCGCCGTGAAAATACCAGCTCGCCGCGCCTTGCGGGTCCAGATCCCAGATCAGTGTCCTGATGCCATCCGCCGCAGCGAGATAGGCGAGATTGACCGCTGCCGCAGACTTGCCGACGCCGCCCTTGAGGTTGTGCAATGCCAGGGTTTTCATCCGTCCCTCTCTCGATCCAACATCGTTGGTGAATGCAGGCTCCGTCGCGCGGAAGGTTCAGCCCTCGAAATCCCTCAGCTCGCCGCCATAGGCCACGGCGACGCAGCCCGCACCGGCGTTGACCGCTGCCGTCGCCGACATCACGCTGCTCAGGAGCGTGATGCCGTGTTCCCGCGTGACGGCTTCCAGCACCGAAAACCCGGGCATTTTTTCCAGCCGGTCGAGTTCTCCGCCGTAGCTGATGCAGACGTGCCGGGTCGAGATGCCCTTCTCGATTTGATGGGCGACGTGCGTGAACATCTTTTCCACGGCCCGCTCATAGCCGAGGAACTTGGCGACCGGCTGGGTCTCGGCGCGATAGCACTGAATGACCGGCTTGATATCCAAGGCACTGCCGATGGCGTAGGTCAGCAGGCCGACGCTGTTCTCTCCCTTCTTCTTGCCGCGCGCGCGGATGTAGTACAGGTCGCTCGGCACCATGTAGCCGCAGATGTTTTCGCGCAACTCGTCCAGGCGCCGCCGGATCGCATTGGGCGTTTCGCCCTCCCGTGCCCGTATCGCGGCTTCCGCGGCGAGCAGGCCCGTGCCGCAGAACATGCTCATGCTGTCGACCACACGCAGGGCGAATGGCCCGGTCACGCCGGCCTGTGCGCGGATGTTCTTGTAGTCGTTGAGGATGGCGAAGGATGCGCGCGTCGCGTTTTCGAAAATCGGACTGCGCATCGAGGTGATCGTAATGCAGAACACGTAGTCGTAATCGACCACGATCTGATCGAGGAATTTTTGCCGGATCTGTTCCGCCGAAAACGCGACGGTCTCGGCGGCCAGTCCTTTCGCAGCCAGCTGCTCGGTATAAAACTTGTGGGTTATCTCGGGCACACGTTCGTCGATGACGGTTTCGTCCGCCAGCCGGATGGTGACCGGCAGGATGCTGATGCCGTGCTCCTTAAAAAAAGACTGCGGCAGGTCGCAGGTTGCGTCGACGACGACTCCAATGCGCATTGCGATCTCCCCGATGCGATGGCACGTAATGGCGGTATGTACCGCATTATGCCCTGCATTTTTCCGCCGACGCACGCCCCCGGCGGGATCGGACCGGGGGCAGGCTGACGAGGAGTTCTCTCAGAGGTCGAGGTTGCCGACCAGCAGTGCGTTCTGCTCGATGAAATCGCGGCGCGGTTCGACCTGCTCGCCCATCAGCGTGGTGAAGATCTGGTCCGCGGCCACCACATCCTCGATGCGCACCTGGACCAGGCGCCGAACCTTCGGATCGAGAGTGGTTTCCCAGAGCTGCTGCGGGTTCATCTCGCCCAGACCCTTGTAGCGCTGGACGTGCAATCCGCGCTGGGCTTCTCCGATCAGCCAGTGGTAGGCCTCATCCAGATTGGCGATGGCGCTCTTGCGCTCACCGCGCTGGATCAACGCGCCCTTGCCGATCAGGTTCTGCGTGGTCTCGCGCAGCACCGCGATCCGCTTGTAATCGGGTGACGCGAAGAAATCACTATTAAAATTAAACACTTGCGTGTTTCCATGGGCATTTCTGCTGACCAGGACCTGTACCCCTTCGCTGCCGAGACGGGCGTCCACGCTGAAACGGCCGTTGACGCCAGCAGCATTCAGCTCCTCGGCATAGGCGCTTGCCCACGCCGCCAGGCCGGGTTCCTGGGCCGGGACCGGCGCTCGCCTGGCCAGGGTCTGCAACACGTTCAGGTCATAGCGGCGCGCAATCCGCTCGACCAGGCCATCTACGGCCGAGCGTTCCCGCATCAACTGTGACAGGCGCGGCGCCGGCAACGGCTCCTGGCCTTCGCCCGGAATCAGAACGGCCTCGTTGAGTGCCGCCGTCAGCAGCCACTCGTTGAGCTCGTTGTCGTCCTTGACATAAGTCTCGAGCTTGCCAGCCTTGACCTTGTACAACGGCGGCTGTGCGATATAGATATGTCCCTTTTCGACAAGTTCGAACATATGTCGATAAAAGAACGTCAACAGCAGCGTACGGATGTGAGCTCCGTCGACATCGGCGTCGGTCATGATGATGATGCGGTGATAGCGCAGCTTGTCCTGCTTCATCTCCTCACGGCCTATGCCGCAGCCCATCGCGGTAATCAGCGTCGCCACTTCCTGCGATGAAAGCATCTTCTCGATGCGGGCCTTTTCGACGTTCAGGATCTTGCCCTTCAGGGGCAAGATCGCCTGGAAATGCCGGTCGCGTCCTTGCTTGGCGGAGCCTCCGGCCGAGTCGCCCTCGACCAGGAACAATTCCGACTTTGCGGGATCCTTTTCCTGGCAATCGGCCAGCTTACCAGGCAGACCTGCCACATCGAGCACTGATTTTCTGCGGTTGAGATCGCGCGCCTTGCGCGCGGCTTCGCGCGCACGCGCGGCTTCGCAGACCTTTGCCGCGACCAGCTTGGCTTCGCGCGGGTTTTCGAGCAGGAAGTTTCTGAGCCGGTCGCCGATGATCGTCGACACAACGGGCGTGACCTCCGAAGAAACCAGCTTCTCCTTGGTCTGCGACGAAAACTTGGGATCCCGGATCTTGACCGACAGCACCGCGGTGAGCCCTTCGCGCGTATCGTCACCGGCCATCTGCACTTTTTCTTTCTTGTTGACGCCCTCGGACTCGAGATAATCCCCGAGGGTTCGCGTCAGCGCATTCCTGAAACCGGTGAGATGGGTGCCCCCGTCCTTCTGCGGAATGTTGTTGGTGAAACAGAAGACATTTTCCGCGTAGGAGTCGT
>DATMTG010000280.1:0-11549 GCA_035565075.1 Stenotrophobium sp. | reverse complement strand
TTGATCTTGAGCTGGCCGAGCAGGTCAGTCTTGTCGTTCATCGATTGTGGTCGCAGTGCCGGAAGGCTGGTGGGGATTCATGCCATAACCGGCCGCGGCCCGCAAGCGCGTTGCGTTGGCGGGCGCGCTTGTCCAAACTGCGCGCTCGTCAGCGGAGCGCACATGGCCCCGGCCGTGCAGGCTCCGTTCCACGGGCCGCGCCTGATGCGCGCCTCTGCCAGGACTGCTCAGGACATGATCAGGAATTTCGTCAAGCTGGTGCTGCTGCTGATTGCCGGGTTCATCGCCTTCTATTACCTGTTCCCGGGGAAAGTGGCGCAGATGGGGCTGGACACCGAACGCTCGCGCTCGCACCTGAGCCGCTACGAGACCGATATTCCCTCCGGCTTTCACATCGTCTATCTCGACGGCGGCCGCGGCGAGCCGCTGGTGCTGCTGCACGGCATCGGCGCCGACAAGGACAACTGGACGCGCGCCGCACGCTTCCTGACGCCGCACTACCGCGTCATCGCGCTCGATCTGCCGGGCTTCGGCGAGAGCAGCAAGCCGGCCTCGGCGCATTACCGCATCGAGGACCAGGTGCAATACCTGCATGAATTCGTGCAGAAGCTGGGCCTGCAGGATGTCAGCCTCGGCGGCAATTCCATGGGCGGCGAAATCGCGGCGGCGTATGCCGCACGCTACCCGGGAGAGGTGAAGACGCTGTGGCTGCTCGACCCGGGCGGCGTCGCCAGCGCACCGCCCAGCGAGATGCAGCAGCGCATCGCCAAGGGCGAGCGCGTGCCGATCTTCGCCTCGACACCGGAGGAGTTCGACCAGGTACTGGATTTCGTCTTCACCAAGAAGCCGTTCATCCCCGGCGCAGTCAAGGCCTCGATGGCAAGGCGTGCGGCGGAGAACTACCGGCTCGATCTGCAGATATTGAAGGAGATCAAGACGTCGCCCTCGCTGGAAAAGGTGCTGGCCAACGATGCCGTGAAAATCCCGGTGCGCATCGTCTGGGGCGAGCAGGACCGCGTGCTCAATCCCGCCAGTGCCAAGATCCTCGCCACCCTGCTGCCCGACGCCAGCATCGACATGGTGCCGGGCGTCGGCCACCTGCCGATGGCCGAGCAGCCCAAGGCCACGGCGCTGGACTATGTCGCATGGCGCGAGTCGCTGCTGCACCGAAGCGGGGCGGCGCCGGCCCGGGTCCCGGCACCACAGCCTGCTGCGCCTCAGGCGGCTGCGCGGGCGGCGGCGGGCGAGCGGTCGAGGTAGGCCAGCGCCTGCTCGGTCGAGCCTTCCTTGACCGGGTCGTACCAGGGACTGAAGAACGGCAACTGCTTCAGGAAAATCAGCCATAGCGGATTGGGCAACTGGCCGGTCCTGCCGGCGCGCGCCCATTCCAGCCAGATCCACGGTTTCCACAGCGCCGGTTTCTTGCCGGCGAAGCGCGGGTCCTGGCCCATGATGTGCGCGGCACCATCGACCCAGAGTCCGAACACCGCCGGCGTGGCGATGCACGCCAGGTAGTAGCGCGACAGGTAGCGGCCGCCGAGATGCCGGTAGAGATCGAAGGCGACGCTGCGGTGCTCGATCTCTTCGGCGCCATGCCAGCGGATCAGGTCGAGCAGCGTCGGGTCTGCGCCGGCTTCATCCCAATGCTTGTTCTCCAGCGCATAGGTGCCGAGCACGCAGGTCATGTGCTCGACCGCCGCAATGATGCCGAGGCGGAATACCAGCCACTGCTTTTCCAGGAATTTCGGCAGCTTGCGACCGAAAGGCGCGTCGGCCAGTGCCGTCTCGAACAGGTAATCCATGATGCGGGTGTTGCGCTCGGTGTCGATGCCGCGCTGCTTGAGATAGGTTTCGATGGCGCCGCTGTGCGCGCGCGCGTGCATCGCTTCCTGGCGCATGAACATCTGCATGTCCTCGCGCAGCTTGTCGTCGGTGACGTAGGGCAGCGCCTTGTTGTACAGGCGGCAGAACCAGAATTCTCCGGCCGGCAGGATCGTGTTGATCTCGTTGATGAAGTAGCTGGCGAACGGGTGTCCCGGTATCCAGTCCACCGGCGTTTCCGACCAGTCGAACTGCACCTTGCGCGGCACCAGCCTGCCGACCGTGTGCGACGCCGGTTTCTTGCCGGATCGGGTGCCGGATTTGCCGAGATTTGCGGTAATGGGCGTGGTGCTCATGCGGGCCTCCGTGTGGATGGCGGATGAAAGTGCGGGTTCAGGGCGCCAGGTCGACCCGCGCCAGGCGGCGCGAGAGTCCGGGCAGGAAACGCGAGATCAGGCGCAGGCCGTGGGCCTCGGCACCGACCGGCACTTCCGGCGTGTCGTGCTCCACCGCGGCGAGGATCGCCTTGGCGATGGTTTCCGGCTTGAGGTTGCGGCGCTTGTAGAGGTTCGTGACCTTGTCGCGGCGCTCGGCCTGTTGTTCCTCGCTGAGGCCGACGAATTTCGCGCTCTGGGTGATGCCGGTGGCGGAAAAGCCGGGACAGATGGTGGAGACGCGGATGTGCTTCTCTGCCAGTTCGCCGCGGATGCAGTCGCCCAGCATCCTGACCGCCGCCTTGGTCGTCGCATACGCCGCCAGAGTCCGCGAGGGGGCGAACGCCGCCGCGGAGGCGACATTGATGATGTGGCCGTGCTTGCCGGCGGCGACCATCTGGCGGCCGAACAACTGCGCGCCGTGGATCACGCCCCACAGGTTGACGCCGAGGATGCGCTCCCAGTCGTCGGTGCTGGTGTCGAGGAAGCTGCCGGAGATCGCGATGCCGGCATTGTTGACCACCACGTCCGGCGCGCCGAGCTCGCGTTCGACCCAGCTGGCCAGCGCTTCCATCTGCGCGGCGCTGCCGACGTCCGCCCGCTTGGCCCAGGCCTGTGCGCCCAGCAGGCGCGCCAGCTCGGCGCTGCGCTCGGCGGCTTCGAGGTTGATGTCCACCGCAACCACGTCGGCGCCCTGCTCGGCGAACAGCAGCGCGGTTTCGCGGCCGAAGCCGGACCCTGCACCGGTGACGATCACCAGCTTGCCGCTGTGCTTTTTGCCGGTCCGTTCCGGACGCACGCGGGCGCGCTGCAACGCCGTGGGTTCCTTGCCGTTGACGACGAAATCGATGAACTCCGAGGCCCAGTCGGCGACCAGTTGCGGGTGGCTGACCTGGATCCAGTGGCCGGCATCGGCTTCGCGGCGCCAGAGATTGGGTACCCACTGCGGCAGGTCGTCCCAGATTTCCTGCACCATGAACTTGTCGCGCTTGGGCACGATCAGTTGCACCGGCAGGTCGGTGCGCCGCTCCTGCGGCTTGAGGACGTGCCTGGCGAAATTGGCGCGATACAGCTTGATGCCGGTGACGCCATCGCTGAGCTGGGTTTCGCTGGCCTCGGGGCGCACGCCGTCGGCTTTTTCCAGTATCGCCGGCCACAGCTTGTCGAGGCCCGATTTCCACGCCAGCGGCGCCAGTCCTGGCAGATGGAACATGCCGACATACCAGGAATGCCCCAGTTGCCGCGCCACCTGCGCCAGCCCCGCGGGCGAGCCGCGCCTGAGCCGCTGCGCGATCCAGTAGCCGGCGTGATCGAGGCTGGGGCCGGAGATCGAGGTGTACGAGGCGATGCGACCCTGCATGCGCTCGGTGGTCACCGCTTCCCAGCACTGGATCGAGCCCCAGTCGTGACAGACCAGATGGATGGGGTGTTCCGGACTGATCTCGTCCACGACCGCGGCCAGGTCGTTCACCAGGTGTTCGAGACCGTAGGCGGCGGTGTGGTCCGGCGCGCTGGAGCGGCCGGCGCCGCGCACGTCGTAGGCCACCACGAAATATTTTTTTGCGAGCCGTTCGGCGGTGTCTTTCCAGACGCTGGCGGCGTCGGGATAGCCGTGCACCAGCACCACCACCGGTTTCGGTTTTGCCTTGGTGCCGGGCTTGCCCCAGGTGTAGACGGCGAGTTCGACGTCGCCGGATTTGACTGTTTTTTCGGGTGTCATGATCGGGTTCCTGTCAGGCGGCCTGTTGTTGCCACAGACCGCGTTGCATCCAGCGTCGCACGTGCGGGACATCATCGTCGAGCCAGAACGCATCGTCTTCGGTGACCACCAGCAACTCCTCCCACTTGGCGCCGACGTCGCGGAAACCGAGATGCGGTTCCACCGCCCACAGTCCCGGCGTCGGTGGATGGTCCGAGCCATGACCGCTGGACCACAGCGGCGACCAGCCTTCGCGCAGGCCCTTGACGCGATCGCGGATCAGTTCGCTGATGTTGCGCACGCCGAAGTTCATGATGGTTGTGTGTTGTTTTTCGCCGTCGTCGGCAAGTTTCTCGACGCGGTGCGCCAGCACCTGGAAGGGATAGGCCTTGTGACGCGGCTCGACGCCCTGCCTGGCGCACAGGCGATCCACCGCCTGGCTGACCTGGGACAGGTGCGTGCGTTTTTTCACCAGATCGAGAATCAGCTGGCGATGTTCCATGAGGTCATCCATCAGCCGGTCGAGCAGCTTGTTTTCGCCGACCACGCCGCAATAGCCGATGTCGGCGGTGTAGCCGCCCATGGACGGCGCGCAGTCGAGAATGAACGGCATGTTTTCTTCCAGTACACGGTTGCCGGGATAGAACGCCGGGTTGAAGCCGCCCATGTGCCTGACGCCGATGAAGCCGCGAAACGCCGTGCGATCGCCAAACCAGGCGAACGGCTGGTGGAACCAGTCGTCGACACCATGATCCAGCAGCCAGGTCTTCATGTGGGCGGCAGCCTGACGCTCGCTGGTGCCGGGGGTCAGCCTGGCGCCGATGGCTTCGGCGCAGCGATACGCCAGCTGCTGGACCTCGCGGAAACGCTGCAGGTCCTCGTCGCTGAGATTTGCGTGGCTTTCGGTCATTGTGGCTCTCCAATGGTGCATTGCAGCATCCGATGCTTTGCCTTTCGCAGGTATGGCCGGAGCGACAGTACGCGGGGTGTAATGGGCCAATGATGAATGGCGCATTGGGTGAAGGTCAATAGCCGGCCCGCATCCCCGTGCCGCGAGGCACGTGTCCGTTCCTGTACGTCGCCGGCGAAACACCCGTGGCCCGTACGTCCGCGGGGACCCGCCGCTGGTCGCGACGAACGCGAATGCGCGGCCCGGCTGCGCATACTGGCCCCGTGGCGAATGTCGGAGGAAGGCCGTGCTCACACAATTACTGATCCAACTCAGTCCGCTGAAGCTGGTGCTGTTCGGCGCTCTGTTCTTCTGGGCCTCGTGGCTGGCGACCAAGAAAATCCTGATCGGCAGCATCATCGGGGTGACGCTGGGCGAAGCCACGTTCGATTCGATCCGCAGCGATGCGGTGAGCTTCGGCAGCAATCCCTGGGTGGTCGATATCGCCAACGCCGCAGGCATGCCGATCCACAACGGCTCGGCGCTGTCGGCGCTGGCCGCCAACGTCCTGCTGGCGCTGGCGATGATGACGGTGGTCCAGGCACTGCGGGTTTACACCCGCGCGCGGCGCATGGACATGGAACTCGAATGCCGCCGTCATGAATTGCAGCGAAGTTATTATTTCCGGGCGCCGGGCGAAGAGTGACCTGCACTGTCGGAGCGCCCCTGAGCGTCACTTTCTGCGGAGCAGCCTGACGCTTCAAGGGACATGTTGATCAAGCGAACGGGGCAGTGCGCAGTGTGCAGCCCGTATTCACGGTGGGCTTCCACTTTTGTCGGTGAGAAGTAGCATCCGAGCGCCGCAGGCCGCGTAGCAGCCCGGCGGCGATGATGCAGTTTGATCAGATGACGAAGTCAGTTCGCAGTGTGCAGCCCGTACTCACGGTGAGCTTCCACTTTCGTCGGTGAGAAGTGGCATCTGAGCGCCGCAGGCCGCGAAGCAGCCCGGCGGCGATGATGCAGTTTGATCAGATGACGAAGTCAGTGCGCAGTGTGCAGCCCGCATTCACGGTGAGCTTCGACTTTCGTCGGATCAAAATAGTCAAAGTTGTTCGGCAGCCCGTGCTTCTTGCAGTAGTCGTTCATGTCCTTGGAGGTCCAGTGCAGCACCGGCGCGACCTTGATCAGGCCGTCGGCGTTGACGCTGACCGGCTGCATCGCGGCGCGCACTGCGGTGTCCTCGGCGCGGATCGCGGTGAACCAGACCTGCGGCTGCATCTCGCGCAGCGCGCGCTCGAACGGTTCCAGTTTCACTTCCTTGGTGAACGCGGCGTGGCGCGGATCGTCGATGGTCGGCGTGTCGCCGTCGACGGCCTCACGGTGCGCGCGCGAACGCAGCGGATGGTACACCACCATGTTGAGCTTGAGCTGCTTGACCACTTCATCGGCGAAAGCATAAGTCGCGGGCGTGGCGTAGCCAGAGTCCATCCACACGATCGGCATGTCCGGCTGCGCCTGCGCGCACATGTGCAGGATCACCGCCTCGAACGGGCGGAAATTGGTCGTGCAGATGGCCTTGCGCTTCAGGCCCACCGCCCAGTTGACCAGCGCCTGCGGGTCGTTGCCGAGGTCGCGGTTGATGGCGTCGAGATCCAAGCTCATGTTCACTCCAGAACGAAAATGCGGCGCGCATTATAGGGATTGCGCATGCTAGATTCCTGCGCTGCGCCAAAACAGTCTAAGAATATGCCGATCACGTCCTATGCCGAACTGAAACCCTGGGTTTCGCACGCGGGAGTCGGCCCGGCTTTGCGCGGGCGGCGGATAGCGGGGCAGGGGCCGACGCTGCATTTCCTCTCCGGCAATGGGTTTTGCGGTGGGGTCTACTGGCCGCTGCTACGCCAGTTTTTGCCGGATTACGGCCTGTTTACCCACGATATCGAGGGCCAGGGCGACAGCGACAACCCGGCGCGGTTTTCCGGCGTTCGCGCGCTGTTGCGGCGCATCCCGCAGGTGATGGCCGACCAAGGATTGACCGGCCAACCGTTGATCGGCATCGGCCACAGCTTCGGCGGGGCGCTGACCCTGCGGGTGGCGGCGGAGAACCCCGGCCTGTTCCGCGCGCTGGTGCTGCTCGACCCGATCCTGTTCCCGCCGCTGTTTTTCGCCGGGATCCGCATGGCGGCACTGGTCGGACGCCATCCGATGGCCAATGGCGCGCGCCGTCGCCGCGACCGCTGGGCGACACGCGACGAGGTGATCGAGCGCCT
This sequence comes from Stenotrophobium sp., assembly GCA_035565075.1. Taxonomy (GTDB): domain Bacteria; phylum Pseudomonadota; class Gammaproteobacteria; order Nevskiales; family Nevskiaceae; genus Stenotrophobium. The sequence continues at coordinate 4,436 of DATMTG010000280.1, read as the reverse complement.
GCGCGGGCGCGGCACCTACAAGCGCTGGACCGAGGAGGCGATGGCCTGTTTCGCCGACTATGCCACGCACGACGAGGGCGGCCAGCGGGTGCTGAGCTGTCCGCGCGAGATCGAGGCGGCGGTGTTCGAGCACCCGGTGTATCCGTGGCCGGCGTTCCGCAGGATCAAGGTGCCGGTGCTGTTCCTGCGCGGCGAGCACAGCTTCAGTTTTTTCCCCGCCGCAGAACGCCGCGCGCAACGCGCCTGCCCGCAGCTGACGCTGCGCCGGTTGCCCGGCAGTCATTGCTTCATGCAGCAGGATCCGCGGGCCAGCCATGCGGTCATCGCTGAATTCCTGGAGACACTGGCGGTTTGACGGCGCGCCTCCGCGCCGAAGGTTTGCGCGCCGGCATCAGCGCCTGAAGCCGATCACCAGCACGCCGAGTCCGACGAGGACGATGCCCAGCCATTCCCGCAGCGACGGCCGTTCGTGCAGGAAACCGAACGCGAACAACGCCACCAGCAGCACGCTGAGCTTGTCCACCGGCGCGACCTGCGAGGCCTTGCCGAGTTGCAGCGCGCGGAAATAGCAGACCCACGAGGCGCCGGTGGCCAGCCCCGACAGCACCAGGAACAGCCACGCATGCCCGCTGATCTGGAACGGGCTGCGCCACTTGCCGGTGGCGTAGACGAAGCCGCTCAGCGCGAGCAGGATCACCACCGTGCGGATCCAGGTGGCGAGATCGGAGTCGATGCCCTGCAGGCCGATCTTGGCGAAGATCGCGGTGAGCGCGGCAAACACCGCCGACATCAGCGCCCATTGGAACCAGAGGGTGTCGGTCATCGGTGTGCCGGTCATGAAGGGGCGGATCACTTTAGCAGCCGCATGTCATGGCGATCCAGAATTGGTGGCAGGATAGTGCACCGGGTTCCGCGAGCGCTGTTGCTGTAACAAACGACGGGCATCCGCCGTCTGCTTTGCAAACGACAAAACCGCGTTGCCGCCTCGAGGAGCCACATGAATACACGCTGGATCGTCCTGATGCTGATTGTCGCCGCCGGCGTCGCGTTCTTCGCGCTGGGGCTCGGCCATTACCTGACGCTGGATTATTTCCAGTCGCAGCATGCGGCGATCACCGCGTTCACCGCCGCGCATCCGTGGCAGGCGGCGGGCGCGTTCTTTCTGGCCTACGTGATCGCCACGGCACTGTCGTTTCCGGGCGCCACCGTGCTGACGCTGGCGGCAGGCGCCATTTTCGGCCTGTTGTGGGGCACTGTGCTGGTGTCGTTCGCGTCGACGCTGGGCGCGACGCTGGCGTTCTGGGCGTCGCGTTATCTGCTGCGCGACGCGATCCAGTCGCGCTACGGCGAAAAGTTGCGCGCGATCAACGACGGCGTCGCCAAAGATGGCGCGTTCTACCTGTTCACGCTGCGGCTGGTGCCGGCGTTCCCGTTTTTCCTGATCAACCTGGTGATGGGCCTGACGCCGATCCGCACGCTGACCTACGCCTGGGTCAGCCAGATCGGCATGTTGGCCGGCACCGTGGTCTACGTGAACGCAGGCCTGCAACTGGGCCAGCTCACGTCGCTGCGCGGCATCCTGTCGCCGGGACTGCTGGGGGCGTTCGTGCTGCTCGGGATTTTTCCGTACATCGCGCGTGCGCTGCTCAATGGCATCAAGGCGCGCAAGGTCTATGCGAAATTCCGCAGGCCGAAAAAATTCGACCGCAACCTGATCGTCATCGGCGCCGGCTCCGCCGGCCTGGTCACGTCGTACATCGCCGCAGCGGTGAAGGCGAAAGTGACCTTGATCGAAAAGCACCGGATGGGTGGAGATTGCCTCAACACCGGCTGTGTGCCGAGCAAGGCGCTGATCCGCTCCGCCAAGTTAGCCAGCCACCTGGATCGCGCCAGCGAATACGGTTTCGACAATGTCACCGGCACGCCGAATTTCGCCAGGGTGATGGAGCGCGTGCAGCGCATCGTGCAGCAGGTCGAGCCGCACGACTCGGTGCAGCGCTATACCGAGCTGGGGGTCGAGTGCATCAAAGGCGAGGCCAGGATTCTTGATCCGTGGACGGTGCAGGTCAACGGCCAGAAACTCACTGCCAAGGCCATCGTCATCGCCACCGGCGCGCGGCCGTTCGTGCCGCCGATTCCGGGTTTGAGTGAAGTCGGCCATCTGACTTCGGACGATGTCTGGACGTTGCGTGAACTGCCGAAGCGGCTGGTGGTGCTCGGCGGCGGGCCGATCGGCTGTGAGCTGACGCAGGCGTTTGCGCGGCTCGGCGCGCAGGTCACGCAAGTCGAGATGCTGCCGCGTTTGATGGTGCGCGAAGACGCCGAAATTTCCGCGATGGTGCAGAAGCGCTTCGAAGCCGAAGGCATCAGCGTGCGCGTCAATACCAAAGCCAAGTCGGTGGCGGTGGAAAACGGCGAGAAAATCCTGCTGTGCGAGCACGACGGCAAAGATCAGAAAATCGTCTTCGATCAAATCCTCGTCGCCGTTGGCCGTGCCGCCAACCTCAAGGGTTTCGGTCTGGAACAACTTGGCGTGAAAACCGGCAAGACCGTCGAGGTCAACGAATTCCTGCAAACCAACTTTCCCAATATCTACGCCTGCGGCGATGTCGCCGGCCCCTACCAGTTCACCCACACCGCCGCGCACATGGCGTGGTACGCGTCGGTCAACGCGCTGTTTGCGCCGCTGCTGGGATTGCGCGGCGGCAAGTTCAAGGTCGATTACTCGGTGATTCCGTGGGCCACGTTCACCGAGCCGGAAGTCGCGCGCGTCGGACTCAACGAGCAGGAAGCGAAGGAGAAAAACATTCCTTACGAAGTCGCCGCTTTCGATCTCGAAGAACTCGACCGCGCCATCGCCGACGGCGAGGCGCACGGTGTGGTCAAGGTGCTGACCGTGCCGGGCAAGGACAAGATTCTTGGCGTCACCATCGCCGGTGAACACGCCGGCGATCTCATCGCCGAATACGTGATGGCGATGCGCCACGGCCTCGGACTGAATAAAGTGCTGGGCACCATCCACATCTACCCGACGCTGGCCGAGGCCAACAAATACGTTGCCGGCCAGTGGAAACAGGCGCACAAGCCGGACGGCTTGCTGCGCTGGGTGGAGAAATTCCACGCGTGGCGACGCGGCTGAGCAAGGCTTTCGTCGCGCTGACCCGCGTACAATCCTTGTGACCCCGAGGCCCGGATCCGACACATGACCAGCATCGTCTTGCATCAGTGGGAGATGTCGCCGTTCTGCAACAAGGTGCGGCGCATGTTGCGCTACAAAGGTCTTGATTACAGTGTGGTCAACTACAACGGCCTGCTGGCGCTCAAGGCCGCCAAACTGTCGAAAGTCGGCAAGCTGCCGGTGGTGGATTTCGACGGCCATCGGGTGCAGGACTCCGCCGCCATCGCGCAATATCTCGACGAAAAATATCCGGACAGGCTCTTGTATCCGCGTGAGCCGCGGGCGCTTGCGGAAGCGCGCATGTGGGAGGACTGGGCCGGACAGTCGCTGTATTTCTACGAGATTTATTTCCGCATGCTCGATCCGGTTTCCCTGGAGCGCGGTCTGGACCTGATCGCCGAAGGCCGGCCGGCTTATGAGCGCGCGATTCTCAAGTGGGTGTTCAAGCGACGCTATCCGCGCAAACTCGAGGAGCAGGGCCTGGCGCGGATGCCGCGCGTACAGGTCGAGGCCTTGTTCTTTGCGCGTCTCGACGATATCGAAGCCTTGCTGGATGGGCGCGATTATCTGGGTGGCGACGCACCCAACATCGCCGATTTCTCGGTGGTGGGTCAGCTCGACGAACTCATCCGAACCAGCGAGCTGCGCGGCCGTATCCTCGGCTATCCTCGAATCGCGGCATGGTTGTCGCGCTGCTGAACAGGACGGCCCGGTGATCAGACCAGCGATCAAAATGCTGTTGCGCGATCTGGCGCTGATTGCCGCGACCCTGGCGATCTGGTCGTGGAGCCGCGAGCTGGATGCCGGTCACGCTGCGTTGGCGATTCCGGTGGCGATCCTTGCCGGCATCGCGGCGGCATACTCGGGATTTCTCGTGCACGAGTGGGGCCATCTGCTGGGCGCGCTCGCGGCCAGCAGTGCGGTGGAGTTGCCGTCCACCGTGCGTTCGATCTTCCTGTTCAAGTTCGGCAGCGGCAACGACCGTCGCCAGTATCTGTGGATGTCCGTCGGCGGATTCATCGCCAGCACCGCGGTGATCGCTGTGCTGCTCGCCGTACTGTCGTTCCACGCGCTGGCCGACTGGGTGGCGATGGCACTCACCGCCGCCGGGATCATTGCCACGTTCATCCTCGAGTTGCCGCCGGCGTGGCGCGTGCTGCGCGGCGGTGAGGTGGAACCCGATCAGGTCCGGTTGCCGCAATCCTCCGCCGCGGACGGATCGCGGTAAGATTCCAGCGTGGATTCATGCGACCGCGAG
>DATMTG010000279.1:0-9667 GCA_035565075.1 Stenotrophobium sp. | reverse complement strand
CCGCGAATTCCGGGTTCGCCGGGATGGCGGCTCAACTCTCGATGGCGCGGATTTGGCGGCCGCTCGCGGTCGTCCCGAGCCTACCGTTCATGGCGCCTTCGGCGTCGACGCAGAGATACGGCAGTCCCAGCGCATTCAGCCAGTTCTGCGCGTCATCGCCCATCAGCATGGCAATGGTCGATGCCGTACCGGCCACCAGGCATTGCGGCGCGATCACGCTGACCGCGGCCATGCCCTGCACCGGCCAGCCGCTGCGCGGATCGAGGATGTGGCAGTAACGCACGCCGTCGATATCCAGATAACGCTCGTAATTGCCGCTGCTGGCAATCGCTCCGGCGCGCAGGTCGATCACCGCCACCGCCTGCTCCGGCAGGCGCGGATCGCGCACGCCGACACGCCACGGCGCGCCATCCGGGTGCGGCCCGATGATGGCGATGTCGCCGCCCAACTCGACCAGTCCATGCGCAACCCCGGCGGTGCGGCAGGTTTGCGCCACCGTGTCCGCGGTGTACTCCTTCACGTAGCCTCCGAAATCCAGTTCCATGCCGGCCAGCGGCAATACCAGATACGGGTTTTGCCAGCGCAATTTGGCCCAGCCGATGCGAGGCAGCAGCGCGTCGATCTGCGCCTGCTGCGGCAATTTCCCGGCCTTGAAATCCCAGGCCTGTCGCAGCACCCCCGAGGTGATGTCGAAACGTCCTTCGCTTTGCGTGAACGCCTGCGCCGCGTAGTCGAGCAGCCCCGCGGTTTCGGCATCCACTTCGATGCCGGCGGCATCGCCGGCCGAGCGGTTGATGCGACTGGTGATGCTGTCGTCGCGATAGCGGGAATACTTCTGCTCCAGCCGCTCGATTTCGGCACGACCGGCTTGCGCAGCCGCATCCGCGCGCGCGCGCGTCGGCGCATAGAGCCGCAACTCGCATGGACTGCCCATCGCCCGGAACGCGTAACGATGGCACTCCATCGCGATTAGAACCGCCGGCTCAGCGCCGCGCTGATCACGCTGAAATCCACCAGCCCCGGATTTTCCTGCACGCCGCCTTTTGCGGCATAACCGCCGCCGCTGCGGTAACGCTCGCCGCTGAGCGAGAACGACCATTCGCGCCAGTTCTTCATCACGCCGAGCCGGATGCTCAATGCGCCGTAGGCGGACAGGCGGTAGTCGCTGGAGTAATCCCCATCGGGCCGCGCCGCGGTGTAGAACGGCTGATAGAAATCAGCATAGCCCTGCGTGTAGTAGCGCACCGCCGGCACCACCTGCAACTGCCAGGGCAGGTTCTGGTACCAGCCCAGTTCCACCGTGCTGGCGACGATGCCCCAGCTGTCGCGGTAGTAGCGATAGTCCAGATGCAGCGCGGCATCGGCCGCGTCGAAATAATGCCGCAGCCTGGCCGTTGCCGCGTACTCGTTGCGGCGATCCGGCCGGTGATCCTGCAGCACATTGCCGGCGACGTAGGCTTCCTTGTACGGATCCGACAGATAGCCGTTCTCGCGCTCATAGCTCAGACCGACCTGGGCCACCGTCTGCGGATCCAGGACCTGGCTGAAGCCGACATAGACCGTGCCGGTATCCTTGCTGGCGCGCGCGATACGGTTGGGATACGCGCTGCTTTCGCCATCAGTCGGACTGAGCCGGTTGTAGGAATAACCCACCCCTGCGCTCAGGGTCTGCTGCTGCTGGCTGAAATCCCACTCGCCTTCGAGCCCGCCGTTGACGCTCAGGTAATCCCGTTCGTGGGAGATGCCGCCGAGCAGCGTCTGCCGCGCATCTTCCTGATAACGCCGGCCATGCAGTTGTACGGCTTCACGCTGGTCGTGGATGGTGGCGCCACTCATGACCTGCACCGGCTTGCCATTGGCATCCGGCACGATGAACCACGGCGATGCACCGCTCATGGTTTCGTAAGTCAGGTCGGCAGCGAAATCCAGCTGCTCGCTGGACGGCCACAGCACATTGAACTGGTGCGTATCGACGTGGTAACGCGATGCTTCCAGGCCGGTGCTGTTCCGGTCCGCCGGCAACGCCGACTCCCGGTACGCCGAATAACGGTAGCCGGTGTGTACGTTGGAGTCGGCCCAGGCCTGCGCCGGACGCGAGTATCCGGGCAGACACAGGGCCGTGGCGGTCAGCGCCAGAAGCGCTGCGTTGGGCGGTTTCTTCGGGCTGTCCATCAGTTGCACCCGCAGCCGCCGCCGCCCAGGGTCGGGCCGCCGGAGGCCGCTTCCTTGCTGACGTAGGTGTGATCCTGCTGGGCACTGGCCTGCGGGTCGGCATCAAACGCCATCTCGGGCCGCGCCAGATCGCCGCGCTGCCAGGGCTTGACCGACTTCATACAGCCGCCCAGCAGCAGCAACACGACCACCGCACACACGGTCATTCCTGTTCTCACTTTGCCCCCTCCTGCAACAGTTCCACGATCGATGCGCGGACTTCTTTGACTTGATCCTTGCGCAGGCTCGCATGCACGGCCCGCACGATTCCCTTGCGGTCAATGATATACGCGGTCGGCATCGACGCAATGCCATAACGCTCGGGCACCGTGTCGCCCTGCACTGCCACCACCGGGAAATGCACGTCCTGGTGGCTCAGAAATTTCAGGGCGTCCGCACGCTGCGCATCGAGATTGACCGCCAGCACCTCGAAACCCTGCGCGTGCAGTTCATTGCGCAGGGACTCCATCAGCGGAAACGATTCGCGGCAAGGGCCGCACCAGCTCGCCCAGAAATCCAGGTACACCACCTGGCCGCGAAAATCGTCGAGGCGCACGGTCTTGCCGTCGCGCAGCGACACCGCCGCGAATGCAGGCGCGGTATCTCCCGGCCTGGCCGCCCATGCCCCCGTCGCCGCGCACAGCCACAGCAGAATCACGATGCGCAGGAGTTTCAGCATGAATACGCCATCGGTGACGCTCCCATGTCCCAAAGTCTGGAACCTTAATCCGAGCTTTTATTCAGGTCTACTCGGAATCACCACCGGCCCGCGGCGAAGACATCCGCAGATCTCAGCATCTTGATTTGTCTTCATAAAATCATTCCGGCGAAGCGGCTGACAGCGGCCCGGTCATCCTTTTGGCCGCTAGCCGCTCGACTATCAATGCCGGTCTGTGGACAGATTCCGCGGCCCTTCACTGTTCGGCCGACTTCTGCAATGCTGCACGTGTCGGCCCGGTACGGGTTCTGAGGAACAGTCTCCGACATGAATTTCGGCACGGACACTTCGTCAGCACGTGCGCCCCTTGTTCTCGGAGCACTCGCAGGACTGTTGACCTGCATCCTGTCCGCACCCCCTGCCCTGGCCCAGACCCAGTCGCCGATGGCCGAATGGCAATACTCGGGCGGCGTCGCACTGGAATCGCGCTACATCAACAACCCGCCGACATGGCAGGCGCAGTTCGGGCTGGGCGCAGAAGAACTGCCGCTCTATCCGGGCTCGGCCCGCTACCGATTCCAGCCGGCGCCGACCTTCGACATCCGTTACCGCGATATCGCCTTCGCCTCGCTGGGCGAAGGCATCGGCGTCAACCTGTCCATCGGTCACGCCCACCGCATCGGCGCCGCCATCACCTACGATCTCGGCCGCAGGGAGCACCTGGATGAACAACGCCTGCATGGCCTCGGCAACATCAACCCCAGTCCCGAACTGAAACTGTTCGCGGAATACGTGATCTTCCCGCTGGTGCTGCGCGCCGATGTCCGCCGCAGCTTTGGCGGCTACAACGGCTGGGTCGGCGATCTCAGCGCCTATGCGCCGGTGATCGGCAACGAGCGCTTCTTCCTCATGATCGGGCCCTCCGTCACTTTCGCCGACGGCCATCACCAACAGAGTTATTACGGCATCACGGCGGCACAATCGGCGCGCTCGGGTTACGCGCCATACAGCGCCATCGGCGGGCTGAGCCATGTCAGTTTCGGCGCCAACGCCACCTGGTTCATCGCCCACCACTGGTTGCTGGAGGGCATCGGCGCCGCGCAACGCTCGCTGGGCAGTTCCGACGACAGTCCGCTGATCGAGGCGCGCGGTCAGTTCTTGGCCGGACTGTTCCTGCTCTACCGGTACTGAGTCCGATACCGCAGTTTCAGCCTGCGCGCGACCGGCCCACCAAGCGCGCGGATCGGCGCGTGCAGTAAACTACGCGCAATCCCATTCGCCTTTTCGTGGAAGCTCATGTCGCGCCTCGCTTATCTTGCCGGTTGGCAAACCCGTCTGGTTTTCTGGGGCGGTGCGCTGATTGTCGGACTCTGCGCGGCGAGCTTCACCAACGCCTGCAACTGGGCCCTGGCCTGGCACGCCCAGCTGATTGCACACTGGCCCATCCTGGGCCTGTTGGTCACTCCGCTGGGGCTGACGCTGATTGCCTTTCTGACGATACGGGTCTTTCCCGGTTCGCAGGGCAGCGGCATTCCACAAGCCATTGCCGCTCTCAGCGTCACGGAAGAAAAAGACCGCGGAAAGTTACTGTCGATACGCATCGCCGTCGGCAAGCTGTGCCTGACCATCCTGGGCCTGCTATGCGGCGCATCCATCGGCCGCGAAGGGCCGACCGTGCACGTCGGCGCGGCCATCATGGACGCGTTCGGGCGCTGGAGCCAGGTGCCCTACCAGGCGATGCAGCGCGGCCTGGTCCTGGCCGGCAGCGCAGCCGGCATCGCGGCGGCGTTCAATACGCCCATCGCCGGCATCGTGTTCGCCATCGAGGAGCTTTCACGTTCGTTCGAGGAACGCACCACCGGCACCCTGCTCACCGCCGTGGTCATCGCCGGCGTGGTCAGCACCGCCATCCTCGGTAACTACATTTATTTCGGGCGCGCCATGGTCCATCTGCCGGCAGCGGCGAGCTGGATTGCCGTGCCACTGTGCGGCATCGTCGGCGGGCTGCTCGGCGGCACTTTCAGCCGCCTGATCCTGTCCCTGAGCCAGCGTATCCTGCCGTTCGCCAGGGAGCGGCCCATCGCAATGGCCTTCGGACTGGGCTGTGCCGTCGCGCTGATCGGCTGGCTGTCCAGCGGCACCTCCTATGGCACGGGCTATCAGGAAGCACGCGACCTGCTGATGGCCCAGCAGCCCCCGCAGCAGTTGTTGTTCCCGATCTACAAGCTGCTGGCGACCGTGCTGTCCTACCTCACCGGCGTTCCCGGCGGCATCTTCTCGCCGTCGCTGTCCACCGGTGCCGGCGTGGGGGCGGATCTCGCCCTGCTGCTGCCGAGCGTGCCAATGGCGGCGATGATCATTCTGGGCATGGCCGGTTATTTCACCGGCGTCACCCAGGCCCCGATGACCGGCGCGGTGATCGTCATGGAGATGGTTGACGACCACGCATTGATCCTGCCGATCCTCGCCACGGTCTTCATTGCCGCCGGCGCGTCCAAGCTGGTCTGCAGCAAACCGATTTACCAGGCGATGTCGGAAAGCTTCCTCCCTCCGCCCAAGCCCAAAACACCGGCCACCGAAGAGCCCGCACCGGCGTCTGCCTGATTCAGGGACAACGCCGGCCAGTCGCAAGCCCGGACGCAGACCGCCCAGCAGTGCAGCTCGAATCGTCCTAACGGAGCAATCCGGCTTCCAGGGCATGGGCCTATAATTCCGGGATGACCATTCCGCAGTCGTCACGAAAAATGCACGCCAAAGTCTCCACAACCTCCGCCGAAGCCGCCACTGCCAGCGCCTCGCCGCTACGCTTCGTCACCGCCGCCTCGCTGTTCGACGGCCACGATGCCGCCATCAACATCATGCGCCGCATCATCCAGCAGCTCGGCGCGGAGGTGATCCACCTCGGTCACAACCGCAGCGTCGAGGACGTCGTCACCGCGGCGCTGCAGGAAGACGCGCACGCCATCGCGCTGTCCAGCTACCAGGGCGGCCACGTCGAGTATTTCAAGTACATGGTCGACATGCTCAAGGAGCGCGGTGGCGACAACATCAAGGTCTTCGGCGGCGGCGGCGGCGTGATCGTGCCCGAGGAGATCAAGGAACTGCACGACTACGGCGTCGGCCGCATCTACTCGCCGCAGGACGGCCAGAAGCTCGGCCTCGAAGGCATGATCAAGGACATGGTCCAGCGTGCCACGCACACGCTGGAGGGCAAGCCGGAAGACCTGCTCAACAAGACACAGGTGGGTGATCGCCGCGCACTGGCGCGTCTGATCACGCTGATCGAAGCTGGCAAGCTGTCACCCGCGATGGTTGAGAAAGTGCAAAAGGCCGGTGCTGCGCGCCATGCACCGGTGCTCGGCATCACCGGCACCGGCGGCGCCGGCAAGTCATCGGTGAGCGACGAACTGATCCGACGCTTCCGCCTCGACCAGAACGACCAGCTCAAGATCGCGATCATCGCGGTCGATCCCTCGCGGCGCAAATCCGGCGGCGCACTGCTGGGCGACCGCATCCGCATGAATGCGATCAACCATCCCAACATCTATTTCCGCTCACTGGCGACGCGCGAAGGCGGCATGGAAGTTTCTCCCGCCCTGCCCGGCGCCATCGCCGCGTGCAAGGCCGCGGGCTTCGACCTGATCTTCGCCGAGACCGCCGGCATCGGCCAGGGCGATGCCGCCGTGGTCGAACACGCCGACGTCTCGCTGTACGTGATGACGCCGGAATTCGGCGCCGCCAGCAAGCTCGAGAAAATCGACATGCTGGATTTCGCCGACATCGTCGCCGTCAACAAATTCGACCGCCGCGGCGCCGAGGACGCGGTGCGCGACGTCAGCAAGCAGGTGCAGCGCAACAAGGGCGCCTGGGGCAAGAAGCCTGACGAAATGCCGGTGTTCGGCACCATCGCCGCGCGCTTCAACGATGACGGCGTGACCGCGCTGTATTTCGGCCTGCGCGAACTGCTCAGCGCCAAGGGTCTCAAGCTGTCCGACGGCACACTGAAGCAGCCCGCGGCCAAGCACAGCACGCACGCACGCCAGATCGTGCCCGGCGCTCGCGCACGGTATCTCGCCGAGATCGCCGATACCAGCCGTGGTTATCGCCAGCGTGCCGAGCACCAGGCGCAACTGGCACGCGAACGGCAGCACCTGCGCGAGGTTATCCGCCTGATGGAGCACGGCACGCACCCGGTCGAGGATCTCAAGCAGGAGATGCACAAGCGCCTCGATCACCTCACCGCCGACAGCAAGAAGCTGCTGCACGACTGGCCGGCCACCCGCGAGTCGTATAGCGGCGACGAATTCGTCTACAAGGTGCGCGACAAGGAATTCCGCACGCCACTCAATCGCACTTCGCTGAGCGGCACCAAAATTCCGCGCGTGGCGCTGCCGCGCTTCAGCGACGAGGGCGACCTGCTGCAATGGCTGCTGCTGGAAAACCTGCCGGGCTATTTTCCGTACACCGCCGGTGTGTTCCCGTTCAAGCGCGACAACGAAGACCCGACGCGCATGTTCGCGGGCGAAGGCGGCCCCAAGCGCACCAACGCGCGCTTCCATCTCGTCTCAAAAGGCATGGACGCCAAGCGCCTGTCCACGGCCTTCGACTCCGTCACGCTCTACGGTGAGGACCCGGCGGTGCGTCCCGACATCTACGGCAAAGTGGGTAACTCCGGCGTCAGCATCGCCACGCTGGACGACATGAAGGACCTCTACGCGGGCTTCGACCTGTGCAGCCCGACCACGTCCGTGTCGATGACCATCAACGGACCGGCGCCGACCATCCTCGCGCTGTTCCTCAATACAGCCATCGACCAGCAGATCGAGAAATTCACCGCCGGGAAGAAGCGCGCGCCGAACGAGGTCGAGCTGGCGGAGATCAAGAAGACCACCCTCGCCACCGTGCGCGGCACCGTGCAGGCCGACATCCTCAAGGAAGACCAGGGCCAGAACACCTGCATTTTCAGCACCGAGTTCTCGCTCAAGTGCATGGGCGATATCCAGCAGTTCTTCATCGAGAACAACGTCCGCAACTTCTACTCGGTGAGCATCAGCGGATATCACATCGCCGAAGCCGGAGCGAACCCGATCAGCCAGCTCGCGTTCACGCTCGCCAACGGCTTCACCTACGTCGAAAGTTATCTGGCGCGCGGCATGAAGATCGACGACTTCGCGCCCAACCTCAGCTTCTTCTTCAGCAACGGCATGGACCCGGAATACTCGGTGATGGGCCGCGTCGCGCGCCGCATCTGGGCCGTGGCGATGAAAGAGAAGTACGGCGCCAACGCACGCAGCCAGATGCTGAAGTACCACATCCAGACCTCCGGCCGCTCGCTGCACGCGCAGGAAATCGACTTCAACGACATCCGCACCACGCTGCAGGCGCTGATCGCGATCTACGACAACTGCAACAGCCTGCACACCAACGCCTTCGACGAAGCCATCACCACGCCGACCGCCGACTCTGTGCGCCGCGCGCTGGCGATCCAGCTCATCATTAACAACGAATGGGGCGTGGCGAAAAACGAAAACCCCAACCAGGGCGCATTCCTGTTCGACGAACTCACCGACCTCGTCGAAGAAGCCGTACTCAAGGAGTTCGAGCGCATCTCCGAACGCGGCGGCGTGCTCGGCGCGATGGAAACCGGCTACCAGCGTGGGCGCATCCAGGAAGAGTCGATGGTCTACGAGCACAAGAAGCACGACGGCTCGCTGCCCATCATCGGCGTCAATACCTTCCTCAATCCCACCGGCGACACGCACGAGGCCACCACCATCGAACTCGCGCGCTCTTCGGATGACGAGAAGCAGGACCAACTCAACCGCCTCGCCGCCTTCCACGACCGAAACAAGAACAAGGCCCCCGCCGCGCTCGCTCAACTCAAGGACGCCTGCATCCACAACGGCAATATCTTTGCTGCGTTGATGAATGCAGCTAGAGTGTGCTCACTCGGCCAGATTACCCATGCGCTATTTGAAGTGGGGGGACAGTACCGGCGCAATATGTAATCTTGTCACCCTCCCTCTCCCCTGGCAGGGGAGAAGGGTTTCGGCAGACAACATGCAGACTATGACGTGTTGCGTTATATAACGTATTACGTTATAGTCAATCTGTGATCCGATCCTTTGCCGACAAAGAAACGGAGAAAGTCTGGAACGGTGCCAATTCCCGGCGTCTGCCGGGCGATATTCAGCAGGTTGCACGGCGCAAGCTACGCATGCTGAATAGTGCCGTAATGTTAGACGACCTCCGGATTCCTCCCGCCAATCGGCTCGAAGCCCTCAAGGGCAACAGGCGCGGGCAGCACAGCATCCGGATCAATGACCAATGGCGCGTCTGCTTCCGCTGGAAGGACGGCGACGCGAATGACGTCGCAATCATAAACTACCACTCATAACCAATCGCAAGCTCGCAAATATCCACCCCGGTGAAGTGCTTCAGGAAGAATTCCTGGCGCCGATGAACATCAGCCAGAACGCCCTCGCCCGCGCACTGGATGTTCCGCCGCGTCGCATCAACGAGATCGTCCTCGGCAAGCGCGGCATCTCCGCCGATACGGCGCTTCGTCTCTCGCACTACTTCGGCACTTCCGAGCGCTTCTGGATGGGCCTGCAGGCCGACTATGACCTCGAAGAGGCCAAGGACTTGCTTGATGGTTCACTGGATAAGCTGGACAAACTGGCCGCGTAGCGCCGTCCTAAGCCGTTCAGGCGACCATCGAAAAATAGTCGAACCTGGCCCCTTTAGCTTTGATGGCGCTGTTCGAGCGCAAAGACATACAACAGTAGAAAAATATAA
>DATMTG010000278.1:0-4959 GCA_035565075.1 Stenotrophobium sp. | reverse complement strand
GGGAGAGGGGAATAAGGCATGGAATCTCCCGGAGGGAGAGGGGAGGAGGGATGTACCTCTCCCCGCGGGAGAGGTCGGCGCGTCAGCGCCGGGTGAGGGAATGTGCGCGGAGACGATCGAGCCTGACATTTCCAGCGCTGCCTTCTCCGAGCACGGCGTTTGCATCCACTCCGGCGAATTCGACGGCCTGGATTTCCAGCAGGCATTCGATGGCATTGCCGGCAAGCTGGTGAAGCTCGGGCAGGGCCGCAAGCGCGTGAATTACCGCCTGCGCGACTGGGGCGTGTCGCGGCAGCGCTACTGGGGCTGCCCGATTCCGATTATCTACTGCAAGACTTGCGACGCGGTGCCGGTGCCGGAAGAGCAGTTGCCGGTGGTGCTGCCGGAAGGTCTGATGCCGGACGGTGCGGCGAGCCCGCTGACGAAGACGCCGTCGTTCTACGAATGCACTTGTCCCAAGTGCGGTGCGCCGGCACGGCGCGAGACCGACACTTTTGATACGTTCTTCGAGTCGTCGTGGTACTTCGCGCGCTACGCCTGTCCGGACAGCGACACCGCGATGCTCGACGAACGCGCCGCGTACTGGCTGCCGGTGGACCAGTATGTCGGCGGCATCGAGCACGCGATTTTGCATCTGCTGTACGCGCGCTTCTTCCAGAAGCTGATGCGCGACAGCGGACTGACGACAGTGTCGGAGCCGTTCACGCGCCTGCTGACGCAGGGCATGGTGCTCAAGGACGGCAGCAAGATGTCCAAGTCCAAGGGCAATACCGTGGACCCGGAGGCGATCCTGCAATCGCACGGTGCCGATGCGGTGCGGCTGTTCATGATGTTCACCGCGCCGCCGGAGCAGAGCCTGGAATGGAGCGACGCCGGCATCGACGGCGCCCTGCGTTTCCTCAAGCGCCTGTGGAAAAAAGTGCACGACCACGTCAGTGCGGGGACGGCACCGGCGCTGGACCGTGCGGCATTGACGCCCGCGCAGAAGGACCTGCGGCGCAAGCTGCACCAGACCTTGCAGAAGCTTGGCGACGATCTCGGTCGCCGCTACAGCTACAACACGGCGGTGGCGGCGGCGATGGAACTGGTCAACGCGCTGTACAAGTTCGACGACAGCAGCGCCAACGGCCGTGCCGTGATGCAGGAGGCGCTCGACGGACTCGTTGCGGCGCTGTCGCCGATCGTGCCGCACATCTGCCATGAACTGTGGCAGGCGCTGGGACATGTCGAGGCGGTGATCGACGCGCCGTGGCCGCAAGTGGATGCAGCCGCGCTGCTGGCGGATGAGGTGACGCTGGCGGTGCAGGTCAACGGCAAGCTGCGCGCGCAGATCCAGGTCGCGGTGGACGCCAGCCAGGAGCAGATCATCGAGGCCGCGCTGGCCGAGGCCGGCGTGCAGCGGTTCGTGGCCGGACAGGCGCTCAGGAAGAAGATCGTCGTCCCCGGAAAACTCGTGAGCCTGGTGGTCTGAGCATGAAAGTCCTCGCGGCCATCGGCTTGACGTTGATACTCAGTGCCTGCGCCGGCTTCCATCTCGCCGGCAGCCGCCCGCTGCCGCCGGCGTTGCAGTCGGTGTACATCGACGTGATCGCGCCTTATGAAGTGTCGGAGCCGCCGGTGGAGGTGGCGCTGCGGGCGCTGATCCAGCGGCGCGGCGGCACGGTGCTGGATCATGAGAATGGCGCGAGCGCCGTGATCCGGCTGTCGAACATCAGCGAGACGCAGCAGACGATGGCGGTGGGTCCCGACGGCAAGGCGCTGGAATACCAGTTGCTGACCTCGGTGAATTACACCGTGTTCAACGGCAAGCAGTTGCTGGTTGCACCGGGGGTGATCACCTCGTCGCGCATCTTCAGCTTCGACCCGACGCACGTGCTCGCCAACGACGCCGAGGAGGCGCATCTGCGCGAGTACATCCAGAACGACCTGGCGGACCTGCTGCTGTTGCGGTTCGACGCCGTGCTGAGTCGTGCGGATCAGGCGCCGGTCACGGCAACTGCCGTGCCAGCAGGCTCACCGGGTGCAGCACCGGCACCTTGAGCCCGGCGCGGCGCAGGCCGCCGGCCAGGTGCAGTGCGCAGCCGATGTTGCTGCTGACGATGAAGTCCGGCGGCTGCGCGCGCACCGCGTCGAGTTTCGGTTGCAGCAAGGCGTCGGCGGTCTCTGGCTGCGTGATGAAAGTGCTGCCGGCCGCGCCGCAGCAGGCGGCGCTGCGATCCAGCTCCGCGATCTCGAGCTGCGGAATCTTCCGCAGCAACATCTGCACGCTGCCTGAGGTCTTCATCACGTTGCGCAGCGTGCAGGGCGTGTGCAACAGCACGCGTGCCGCGAGCGGGCGCAGCTGCAGGCCCGCCGGCCAGTTCGCGAGCAGGTAGGCGCCGATATCCTCGATGCGCAGAGAGAATGGCGCAGCGTCGGGTCCGGCGATATCGGGGTAATCCTTTAGCGTGGCGCCGCAGCCGCTGGCGCAACTGAGGATGCGGCGGTCACCATCCCCAAAGGCCTGCAGGTTGATCCGCGCGAATCGGGTGGCATCGGTCGTCAGGCCGGCGTGCTGATGCAGCGCGCCGCAGCAGGCTTGATTGCGGGGAACGTCGACGCCGACACCGAGGTGTTGCAGCACGCGAACCGTATCTTCGAGCGTCCGCCGATCGGCCAGCTCGCCGGTGCAGCCGGTGAACAGCATGATGCGCGGACGACTGCCGGTGTCTGGCGTCGTGTGGAGCGCTCGCGGCCAGGCGAGTGACGGCAACAGCGACTCCAGTCGCGCCAGCCGGCTTTTTCCCAGCAGCCGCGTGCGGCGCAGCAGCCATTGCAGGCCCGAGCGCTGGTACAGCCACAGCAGCACGCCGACGCTGCGCCGCGCCCGGCGATGCGCGAGCCAGAAGCCGATGCGGCGCGCACTGCGGCTGTGCTGGGGCCGCTGCGGCGCCAGCAGTGCGTGGCCGGCGTCGATCAATCGTCCATACGGAACATTTGCCGGGCACACCGCCTCGCAGGCGCGGCAGGACAGGCAGCCATCGAGATGCGCTTCCAGCGTGGCGTTTTGGGCAATCATGCCGGTGGCCAGGCCCTGCATCAGCATGATGCGGCCGCGCGGCGAATCGCCTTCGTGGCGCGTGAGCTGGTACGTCGGGCAGTGCGGCAGGCACAGGCCGCATTTCACGCAGAGATCGGCGTCAGCCAGCGGGAAAGGAGCGGTGGAGGTGGGCATCCTCGCTATATTGAACTGTGAACTTGTCCTGCGGAAGGGGAATTTGCGTCGGTAATTCCCTAGAATGCCGGCACATCCTTACCGACGGAGAGTGTGGCGTGATGAGATTTGCAATGACGGTACTTGCGGCGGGTCTGGCGATGCCGGTGATGGCGCAGGCGGCGGCCAACGGCTTTTCCGGCGAGGCGAGCCTGGGCTACCTGTCCACCAACGGCAATTCCAAGACCAGTTCGCTGAACGCCAAGCTGGGTCTGAAGTATGTTCAAACAAACTGGCAGAACGCCTTCGTCGCGACCGCGCTGGGCGCGTCCGAACGTACCGGCTCCACCGCCGAGCGCTACACCGCCGACGACCAGTACAACTACAACCTGACGACGCTGGACTATCTCTACGCCAACGCCAACTACGTCAAGGATCTTTTCGACGCCGTCGGTCAGCGCACCACCGAGACCGTGGGTTATGGCCGTCACATCCTGACCGGGCCGGTGCACACCCTGGATGCCCAGATCGGTGCCGGTGCGCAGCAGACCCGGCTCAACGTCACCGACCAGCGCACCAGCGACGCCATCGTGCAGCTGGGGGCGAAGTATGCGTGGAAGATTTCCGACACCAGCACCTTCAGCGAGACCGCGAAGATCGAGTCCGGCGCGTCCAACACCTTCAGCGAATCCGTGACCGAGCTGAAGATGAACATCGTCGGCAACCTGTTCGCCGGCCTGTCGTATACGCTGCGACATAATTCGACCGTGCCCGCAGGGACCGGCAAGACCGACACGGTGACGGCGGCGAACATCTCCTACACCTTCGGCGCCAAGTGATGAGCTATTACCAGCACCATGTCTTCTTCTGCTGCAACCAGCGCGAGCCCGGCGACGCACGCGGCTGCTGCAACGACAAGGGCGCGACCCGCGTGCGCGATTACGCCAAGAAGAAGATCAAGGCGCTGGGACTGGCCGGCGCCGGCCGGGTCCGCATCAACATGGCCGGCTGTCTCGACCGCTGCGAGCAGGGGCCTGTGCTGGTCGTGTATCCGGAGGAAGTCTGGTACACGTACATCGACGAAGAGGACATCGACGAGATCATCGCCGAGCACCTGCAGAACGGCCGTGTGGTCGAGCGGCTGCGGCTGAAGTGAGGCCGGCATGATCCGCGAGGTGCTGAAGATGGGCGATCCGCGGCTGTTGCGCGTCGCCGAGCCGGTGACGGCGCCTGATACGCCGGAACTGCACGCGTTGATCGCCGACATGTTCGACACCATGCACGCGCTCGATGGCGCCGGCCTGGCGGCGCCGCAGATCGGCGTCAACCTGCGCGTGGTGATCTTCGGTTTCGCCAGCAGTCCGCGCTATCCCGACGCGGCGGCGGTGCCGGAGACGGTGCTGATCAATCCAGTGCTGACGTTCCCCGACGACGAGCTGGAAGAAGGCTGGGAAGGCTGCCTGTCGGTGCCCGGCCTGCGCGGCGTGGTGCCGCGCCACCGGCGGCTGCGCTATCGCGGGGTTGATCCCCGGGGCGGCGTGATCGACCGCAGCGTCGATGGTTTTCATGCGCGCGTGGTGCAGCACGAGTGTGATCACCTCGACGGCATTCTCTATCCGATGCGCGTGCGCGATTTCTCGCGGTTCGGATTTACCGAGGTCCTGTTCCCGGAACTGGCGGGACAGGCGGACGACTGAGCGGCGTGTACGGACGCCGCTGTCGAGGGCAATCACGCCACCCGCTCTGGCATGATTGCCTGAAAATGT
>DATMTG010000277.1:0-3174 GCA_035565075.1 Stenotrophobium sp. | reverse complement strand
TTGTTGCCTTTATTGTGACTGTGATTTTGCTGGTTTTTGTCGTCCCTGAATTTCAAAGCCTGTTCCAGGGCTTTGGCGCCAACCTGCCTGCCTTCACCATGTTCGTCATTCATTTGTCCGAGTGGATGCAGTCTTACTGGTGGATGCTGCTGCTCGTACTCGGCGGCGGAAGTTTTGCGTTTATTGCCATGTACAAGCGTTCCGCCAATATGCGTCGTGCGCTGGATCGTATCCTGCTGAAGGTGCCGGTCGTCGGGGACATCCTCTACAAATCTGCCGTCGCCCGCTTCGCCCGGACTCTCTCCACCATGTTTGCTGCAGGCGTCCCTCTGGTCGAGGCCATGGAGTCTGTCGCCAAGGCTGCTGGCAATATCGTCTTTACCGAAGCGATCATGAAAATGCGCGACCAGGTCTCGACCGGGCAACAGTTGCAACTGTCCATGCAACAGTCGGGATTGTTTCCGAACATGGCTGTGCAGATGGTAGCCATCGGCGAGGAATCCGGCTCGCTGGACCAGATGTGCGCCAAGGTTGCAGATTTTTTTGAAGAAGAAGTGGACAACCTCGTCGACAATCTTTCGGCATTGATGGAACCCATGATCATGTCCGTCCTGGGCGTGCTGGTGGGTGGCCTGGTGATCGCGATGTACCTGCCTATCTTCAAGCTCGGTCAGGTCGTCGGGTAAGCCGCTACAGTACAGCGCTCCATCTCAAATGCTTGCCTGTCACTGAAGTGTCAGGCATTAATCGTTAGCTGCCTACCACTAGAAGCATGATTCCATGATTGACTTACTCAGCGAAAATTCTGTCGCGCTGATCTTGGTTACTGTGTTGCTGGGCCTGATCGTCGGCAGCTTCCTCAACGTCGTGATCCTGCGCCTGCCGCGCATGATGGAACTGGCGTGGAAACGCGAGTGCCGCGAGATCCTGGAACTGCCGGCCGTCGAGACCGAACCGCTGTCGCTGATGTCACCGCCTTCGCGCTGCCCGCAGTGCGCGGCACCGGTCAGGGCCTGGCAGAACATCCCGGTTATCAGCTGGCTGCTGTTGCGCGGCCGCTGCGCAACCTGCGCGACGTCGATCTCGGTGCAGTATCCCTTGGTCGAGGTATCGACTGCCCTGTTGTCCGCGGTCTGCGCCTGGAAATTCGGCTGGAGCGGGCAACTCGCGGGGGCACTGGTGCTGACCTGGGCGCTGGTGACGCTGGCGGCGATCGACCTGCGCACGCAGCTCCTGCCCGACAGCATCACCCTGCCACTGCTCTGGCTGGGCCTGGCCCTGGGCTTCTTCCCGGTCTTCGCCAGCCTGCACGACGCGGTGCTCGGCGCCATTGCGGGATACCTCAGCCTGTGGAGCGTGTTCCATGTGTTCCGCCTGCTCACCGGCAAGGAAGGCATGGGCCACGGCGACTTCAAGCTGTTCGCGGCCTTGGGCGCATGGCTGGGCTGGCAGTGCCTGCCGCAGATCATCCTGCTGGCCTCGGTGGTCGGCGCGGTGGTCGGGCTCTCGCTGATCGTGCTGCAGCGCCAGGGCAAGGAAATACCCATCGCCTTCGGCCCTTACCTGGCCGCGGCCGGCTGGATTGCGCTGATCTGGGGGCACAGCATCACCGCCGCCTATCTCGGCGCCAGCGGCTTGGGCTGATCGGCACATCCCGCTCCGATGCCTGCGCTCACCATAGGCCTCACCGGCGGCATCGCCAGCGGCAAGTCGCTGGTCGGGGATCACTTCGAAAAACTCGGCGTACCGGTGCTGGACGCCGACCAGGTTTCACGCGAGGTGGTGCTGCCGGGGTCGCCGGCACTGGCCGAGCTGGTGCGCCACTTTGGCCCGGATATCCTGGATGAAGCCGGGCAGCTCAACCGGCGACGCATGCGCGAACGCGTGTTCGGCGACGTTGACGCGCGCCGACAACTGGAAGCCATCCTGCACCCGCATATCTCGCGCCGCCTGCGCGCCTGGCGCGATGCGCAGACGGCGCCTTATGCCATCCTCTCGGTCGCCATCCTGCTCGAATCCGGCATGCACGAACTGGTCGACCGTGTGCTGGTGGTGGACACGCCGCCGGAGACGCAGCTCGAGCGCCTGCGCGGGCGCGACAACATCGACGAAACGCTGGCGCGGCAGATGCTCGCCGCACAGTTGCCGCGCGAGCAGCGCCTGAAGGCCGCGCACGATGTCATCCTCAACAGCCGCCTGCCCGCCGAGACCCTGGCTCAGGTCGAACGCCTGCACCGTACCTACCTGCAACTCGCCACTGCACAGTGATTTTTACTAGTTTGCGATGTGGCGCCTCTCCGGTCACAATCGAAGGTATATCTGGCGTCGTTGGTGTTGATTGTGAACTCAGGGACGGAGTCCGTTGTTTTTGAACAGCCGCTCACCGAGCGGATCAGGACTTTCCTGCGTCTCGAATTCCTGTTTTCGCAGTACCGCCATCACTGCGCAGACCCGTCCGGCATGGGCCTGCGGGCGTCGCTCGACACGCTGCTCGACATCCTCAGCGTGCTGTCCCGCTCCGACCTGCGCAACGATCTCGTCAAGGACCTCACCGACCGGCACGCGCGCCTGACCAAGCTCACTACGCTGCCCGACGTCGACAAGACCCGCCTGCACAAGGTGCTCGAGGAGATCGTCGCAGCCGCCGATGGCATGCAGCAGCTGGCACCGCAGTTTGCGGCGACCCTGCTGCGGAGCAACGACTTCCTCAACACCGTCCTGAACCGCTACAGCATCCCCGGCGGGACCTGCGCGTTCGATCTGCCGTCCTACCACTACTGGTTGTCGCAGCCCAGCGAACAGAGCCGGCGCGATCTCGACACCTGGTTTGCCGACATCGCGCCGTTCGAGCGGGCGGTGACTCTCTACGTCCGCCTGCTGCGCAGCAGCGTCGCGCCTGAAGCGCAGGTTGCCCTCGGCGGCATGTATCTCCACGCACCACAGAGCAGCTGCACCCTGTTGCGCGTCAGCGTGCCGCAGTCGGCCGGCGTCTATCCCGAGATCAGTGCCGGTCGCCACCGCTTCACCGTGCGCTTCATGAGTTTCGGGGATGTCAACGCGCGCAGCCAGCAGGCCAGCGGCGATATCCCCTTTGAACTGCAGTGCTGCGCGCTTTAAGTCGGTCGGCGCCGCACCCGCTCTGGTTTCCCACCCATCAATTGTTGTTATATTTTA
>DATMTG010000276.1:0-4511 GCA_035565075.1 Stenotrophobium sp. | reverse complement strand
TTTGATCCGGGCGGGAAAGTCGAATTAGCATCGAAGGCGCAAGCAGAAAATTAAAGGGGCCATGTTGAATTAAAAATCCGCTGCACGGCTACTTTAATTATTTCTGTTGCTGAGTTTAGCGAGAGCGTGTGGGGCGCGGGTTGAAATTCGTACCTGCTTGCACTTCGCATAGTGCCACTTTAGTATCACTTCATGCGCACCGAACTTGTCACAACCCTGAAGCGCCAAGCCACCGAACTCCTGTCCGAACTGGAGCGGGACAAGGCGCCGATCCTGATTACCCAGCACGGCATACCCAGCGCCTACCTAGTGGATGTCGAAACATACGAGGCGAATGCGCAAAGGATGGCCTTGCTTGAGGGCATCGCACGTGGCGAGAAAGCGCTGGATGAGAAGCGCACCGTTACGCACGCCCAGGCCAGGAAGCGCATGGCGCGATGGCTGAAATAATCTGGACCGAACCTGCGCTGGCCGATCTGGACGCGATTGCCGACTTTATCGCGCTGGACAATCCCGACGCCGCGAAGCAACTGGTCCGGCGGGTTTTCCATCACATCGAACAGCTTGCGGTCCATCCGAAAAGCGGCTCAAAACCACAGGAGCTTGGAAGCTTGCGTTATCGGCAGATCGTCGAACCGCCCTGCCGGATTTTTTACCGGCACGACAAGAATCACGTCTATATCCTGCACGTCATGCGCGCAGAACGGTTGCTCCGCCCAGGTGTTCTTTCCTCTCGCATCAGGAAACCGCCACGGAGAAAATAAGGGGCGCCAATACTCACCACACCTTGCGCTGCGGCAGCAGTCCGTGCAACTCCGCCTGCGTCAGGTCGCGCCACTGCCCGACCGGTAGCGTGCCAAGCGTGACGTTGATGATGCGCACACGCTGCAGGCGCCGCACGTTGTAGTCGAAGGCGGCGCACATGCGGCGGATCTGCCTGTTCAATCCCTGCGTGAGAATGATGCGGAAGCTGTTCTTGCCGGTGCGCGCGATCTTGCAGGGCTTGGTCACGGCGCCCAGTTCCGGCAGGCGCACGCCGGCGGCCATCCGCTGGAGAAATTCGTCGGTGACCGGATGATCGACGCTGACGAGATATTCCTTTTCATGGTGGTTTTCGGCGCGCAGGATCTCATTGACGATGTCGCCGTTGCTGGTGAGCAGGATGAGTCCGTCGGAGTCCTTGTCGAGCCGGCCGATCGGGAAAATCCGCTCGCGGTGTCCGACAAAATCGACGATGTTGCCCTGGACATGCCGCTCGGTGGTGCAGGTGATGCCGACCGGCTTATTGAGCATGATGTAGACGCGCTGTTTTTTCTGCGCACTGCTGACGAGGCGACCGTTGAGCCGGACTTCGTCGCCGTCGCCGACCTGCGTGCCAAGCAGGGCGCGTGCGCCATTGACGGTGACGCGGCCCTGCTCGATGTGCGCATCGGCCTCGCGCCGCGAGCAGACGCCGGTCTCGCTGATGAACTTGTTGAGCCGCATGGACCGCCGCGGACTCAGGCCTGTCCGAGAAAATCCATCTTGCCCAGCTCGACGCCGTTGTGGCGCAGGATGGCGTAGGCGGTGGTGATGTGGAAATAGAGGTTGGGGACGACGAAACCCTGCAGGTAAGGCAGGCCCTGGAACGTCATCTCGCCGTTGCGCATCTTCAGCGTCACCGATTTCTGCTCAGTGCCGTCGATCTGTTCGGGCCTGAAGGTCTTGATGAATGCGATGGTCTTGTGCACGCGCGCATCGAGTTCGGCGAACGTGGCCTCGGTATCCTCGAACTTCGGCGGCTCGCTGCCGGCCAGCCGCGCCACGCAGCCCTTGGTGGTGTCGGTCGCGATCTGCACCTGCCGCGTCAGCGGAAACATGTCGGGGTACAGGCGGCTGTTGAGCAGCACCGCCGGCTCGATCTTGCGCGCCTCGGCGTGCGCCGCGCCCTTGGCGAGGATGTGGGCGAGGTTGCCCAGCGCGCGGATGAATACCGGCGCCGAAGCCTGGTACATGGAAATCATCGGGGAAGCAGTCATGTCGATACTCCGTTGATGCGGATGCCCGCACGGCAGCGGCGACTCTACCCGAATTGCCCGGCACGGATGAAGCAGGCCATTCAGCGCCCTGCCTTGCGCCGTGCCTCGTCGAGCGCCACACACACCTCCTCGGCGCCATCCAGCAGGCGCGGCGTCGAGCGCGCCAGCAGATCGTCATCGACGGCGTAGAGATTGTGGTTCTTCTCGGCGGTGGCCTGGCTGACCGAGCGCCAGTATTCGCGCACCGCGCGGCCATCGTCCTTGCGTCCGAAAATCACCACGTCGGGGTTGGCGGCGATGACCGATTCCTTGTTCACCGGTGCGGCGATCTGCGACAGGCCGGCGAAGACATTGATGCCGCCGCACAGCGTGATGACATCGCTGATGGTGCTGCGGCGGCTGACGGTGAAGGCTGGCGAGGTCTCGACCTGGTACATCACCCGCAGCCTGGGCGCGTTGCGATAACGCTTGCGCAGGGCCTGCAGGTGCCGGCGGTAACCGGCCGCCGCCTTGTCGGCGATCGGGGCGGTGCCGAGCAGTGCGCCCAACTGCTCCAGCGCGTCGGCCACGCCGTCGAGCCCGCGCACCGGAACCGGCACCACGTGCAACCCCAGGCCGCGCAGCCGCGCGACGGTTTGCGGCGAAGTGCCGCCGGGCCAGCTGAGCACGAGGTCCGGGCTGAGCGCGACGATCTGTTCCAGGTTCAATGCGTAGGCGTCGCCGACGTGCGGCAGTTTCGCCAGCTGCACAGGGAAATCGCTGTAACTGACCACACCGACCAGTTGCATGCAGGCGCCGGCGGCGCAGACCAGCTCGGCCAGGTTCGGCGCCAGCGTGACCACGCGCTGGGCCGCCTGCGCGACGCCGCAGGACAGCAGCGCGGCGAGAATGATCGTGCGGCACATCACTGCATCAGCAAGCCGGTGGCGAAGATCGCGAAGCCGGCCAGCAGGATCAGCAGCGCGCGCAACTGCATGCGCAGGACCTCGTGCAGGGTGTCGTCCAGCGTCGACGGCACCACCGCGCCGCTGTCGGCCAGCTCCATGCCCAGCGATGCCGCCGGCACTTCCGCCAACACCGCCCAGGTGCGGGTACGCCAGGGATGGTCGTGCCGCTGCGCCAGCGCGCGCCAGGCCTTGACGCCGTCGTCGAAGCTTCCGGCCAGCCCATAGAGCACGGCGGTGACGCGCGCCGGGATCCACGCCAGCAGATCGAGCAGGGTTTCGGCCACGCGCAGCGCCTGACTGTCGGGTTCGGATTCGTGCAGGATGCGCGGCATGCGGCTGGCGAAGCGGTACAGCACCGCCCCCATCGGCCCGAATGCGAAGAACCACAGCAGCACGCCGAACAGGCGTTCGTGCGACTGGATGAACAGCGCGCCGATCAGCGTGCGATGCGTGGGATCGGCGTGCGGCCCGGCCTGCAACGCCCGCGCCAGCGTGGCCTGCGCCTGCCGGTCGCCGGAAGCCTGGGCAGCCAGCAGCGCATGCACGTCTTCGGACAGGTCGCGCGGCCCCAGGCACAGCAGCAGGATGCCCGCCGACCACAGCAGGTCGATGACCGGGCTGACGATCATGCCGTGCAGCTGCGCCATCAGCAGCAGCGGCAGCGCGACGATCACGACCGGCGCCAGCCACGAACGCCACAGGCGTTCCAGCGGCAACACGGTCATCAGCGCGCGCACATAGCCGAGGATCAGCGTCGGGCGCTGCCAGAGCATGGAGTGGCTGAGCACGCGCTCCAGGATCAGTGCCAGCAATATTCCGATGAAGCTCATGAACCCGATTCCCCTGCCAGTTGCCGCCGGTAGCGCCGCCAGTCGAAATGCGGCCCCGGGTCGGTCTTGCGCCCCGGAGCGATGTCGGAGTGTCCGACGATACGTGCCGGCGTGATCCCCGGGTAGCTTGCCAGTAACGCGCGGCTGACGCTCAGCAGCCGCCGGTATTGTGCCTGCGTGAACGGCTTGCTGTCGCAGCCTTCGAGTTCGATGCCGATGGAAAAATCGTTGCAGCGCTCGCGACCCTTGTAACTCGACTTGCCGGCGTGCCAGGCGCGCCGGTCGAACGGCACATACTGCGTGATGCGGCCGTCGCGGAAAATGCAGCAATGCGCCGACACCCGCAACTCGCGCAGGCTCTCGAAATAGGGATGCGCGGAATAGTCCAGCCGGTTGAGAAACAGGTCGTCGATCCAGGGACCGCCAAACCGGTCCGGCGGCAGGCTGATGGCATGGATGACCAGCAGGCTGATATCGGCAGGATCGGGGCGGGCATCGCAGTTGGCCGAGACCTGCTGACGTGCGGTCCGCAGGCGCTGCGTCCGCAGGTCGATAGCGGAACGGCGGCCGGGTTCCCGGCTTGGATCTGGCAACTGGACGGTCATCACCTGGCTATTCTCGCCGAACCCCGGACGCAATCGCTAACGGCGTCGCCCGCCGTGGAGTAGCCCCGCGCAGGCGAAAAAAAACCGCGACGCCGGAGGCCGCGGTTTTTG
>DATMTG010000275.1:0-2958 GCA_035565075.1 Stenotrophobium sp. | reverse complement strand
GAATTCGGTTTTCACCGGGCCCTGCACGGCGCCGACCGGCGCGCTGAACACCACCTTGTCGAACTCCGGCACCATCATGCCCGGCGAGAAGCTGCCCAGTTCGCCGCCGGCGCGGCCGGAGGGGCAGGACGAATGCTTCTGCGCCAGCGCGGCAAAATCGGCGCCGCCCTCGATCTGGGTCTTGAGGGTGCTGCATTCATTTTCGGTGGCCACGAGGATGTGGCGGGCGGAAGCCTTGGGCATGGTCTGACGATTCCTCTGAGGGTGCGCGTTTGCGCTGAAGGTGCGGCCACCTTAGAGAGACGCGCGGCAAGTTTCAACCGGCGCCGTGCGGCGTCCACGGCCATTGCGCCGCCCAGCGCAGCTTGTCGGGCCGCCGCAGTTTTTTCAGGCGGCTTTCGGTCTTGCTCGCCGCGCTGCGGTCGCCGCAGGGCATGGCGGCGATGACGCGCAGCGGCGTGTTGGCGCGGGTGAACGCCGCGCCGCGGCCCCGGCAATGCTTGGCGAAGCGCGCCGCCACATCGATGGCGATGCCGGTGTAGAGCCGGCCGCGGGCGCACTCGAGCATGTAGACCGACCACGTCACGGGTGCGGCATCGCGGTCTTCGAGGGGCGCTGGAGTCGGGGTCATGCGCGGCGGGTCTTCCCAGGGTGATGCCATTGTGCCGCAGCGGGGCCCGGCTTTGCGGCACTCGTTCGCGGCGCCGTCACAGGCTAAGCTCTGCGCCTGATTTCACGCCAGCGTCCGGAGTCGTCATGAAGCCGCAATACCAGATCGTCGTTTTCGGAGCCACCAGCTTTGTCGGCCAGATTCTTTGCCGCTACCTGTTCGAACGCTACGGCGCGACCGGCGAAGTGGTCTGGGCCATGGCCGGACGTTCCGAGAGCAAGCTGCAAGCGCTGCGCTCAGCGCTGGGCGAGGGTGCCGGCAAGCTGCCGCTGATCATCGCCGATGCCGCCGACGAGGCGGCGATGACTGCGATGTGCCAGAGCACGCGGGTGGTGGTGTCCACCGTCGGGCCGTATGCGCTGTACGGTTCGCCGCTGGTCAAGGCTTGCGCCGAAACCGGCACCGACTACTGCGACCTCACCGGCGAGGTGCAGTGGATCAGCCGCATGATCGCGGCGCACGAAGCCACGGCGAAGAAAACCGGCGCGCGCATCGTGCACTGCTGCGGGTTCGACTCGATCCCCTCCGATCTCGGCGTGCATTTCCTGCAGCAGCAGGCGCAGCAGCGATTCGGCGAGCCCTGCCGGCGCGTGCGCATGGGCGTCAGAACCCTGCGCGGCGGTTTTTCCGGCGGCACCGTCGCCAGCCTGATGAATGCGGTGCAGGAAAGCGTCAAGGATCCGGCGGTGCGCAAGCTCATGGCCAATCCCTACGCGGTGTGTCCTGGCGAAGGTGCGGGCGGCGTGCGTCAGCCCAACGTCAGCTTCGCCGAATACGACGCCGATGCGCGCAGCTGGCTGGCGCCGTTCGTGATGGCGGCGATCAACACCCGCATCGTGCATCGTTCCAACGCGCTCAGCGGCCACGCCTACGGCCGCGAGTTCCAGTACGACGAAGCGACGATGACCGGCGCCGGTTTCAAGGGCCGCGCACGCGCCATGGGCATGGCCGCCGGACTCAGCGGCTTCGTCACGTTGGCGGTGATTCCGCCGACGCGCTGGCTGCTGGAAAAATTCGTGGTGCCCAAGCCGGGCGAGGGGCCCAGTCCCGAAGCGCAGGAGAACGGCGGATTCGAGCTGCGGTTCACCGGCAAGACCGCAGGCGGCAAGATGCTGCGCGTCAAGGTCACCGGCAAGCGCGACCCCGGTTACGGCTGCACTTCCCGCATGCTCGGCGAGGCCGCCGCCTGTCTGGCGCTGGACCTCGCCAAGGACGATCTGGCCGGCGGCTTCTGGACGCCGGCGACGGCGCTTGGCGACCGACTGATTCCGCGGTTGACCGCGCACGCCGATCTGACTTTTGCTGTGCTTGACTGAGGTACTGGAAGAGCATTCCGGAAATGCTCCGGCCTATTTGTGTGCAGGCGGACTTTCGGTTATCGCGGCGTTGGCCTGTTCGATAAAACGCTGCAGCGTCCGTGTCGGCTGCTTGTCGCGGTGAACAATCAGGTAGCACTGACGCGTCATTTTGGGCAGGGTCGTGGTCAGGCGTAGCAACTGGCCGTTGTCGATGAGGTTCTGCACGACCCAACGTGAGAGGCAGGCGATGCCGATGCCTTCAGCCGCGGCATATTTGATCGCGGTCGAACTGCCCAGCTCGATGCTGCGCCGGTACGAGCGCAGGTGCGGCAGCAAGAGTTGATCTGTGGCTTCGCGGGTGCCGGACCCAGGTTCGCGCAGCAGCCACACCAATTCGCGCAGCGTCTTGAGCGGGATTCGTTCACCTGCAGGCTGCGACACGTGATGCGGTCGTGCGACCACGACCAATTCGTCCTGCAGCCAGGGGCTGACGGCGACGGAAGGCTGGTGGCAGGGGCCTTCGATCAGGCCGACGTCCAGCTCGAACGCGGCCACCGCGTCGCAGATCGCCTCGGTGTTTGCGATGCTGACTCTGGAATTCCAGGCAGTGGATTCCTGGCGCGGCTGCCCGCCGAGGAATCGGGCCAGCAATTTCGGCAACACGAAGTTTCCGATCGTGGTGCTGGCGCCGATTCGCAGTGACTGGATCTGCGACTCGCTCTGGCGGGACATCTGCTCGATGCCTGCCGCTGCGTCCAGCAATGCGCGCGCACGTGGCAGCAGCGCGCGGCCATTATCGTTCAGCAGCAGACGTTTGCCTGCCCGGTCAAACAAGCGGATCGAGAGCAGTCGTTCGAGTTCGTTGACGGCGGAACTGGTTGCCGATTGCGACAGCGCGATCTCGTTGCTCGCCGAGGTCGTGCTGCCACTGCGGGCCACCGCCGCGAAGATTTGCAGTTGACGCAGTGTCAGGCGCAGGACATCCATGCC
>DATMTG010000274.1:0-3541 GCA_035565075.1 Stenotrophobium sp. | reverse complement strand
GGTGACGCGGTGATGCTGGATGCGGCGCAAATTGGTCAGCGCCCGCTCCGGCGAGAGTGCGGTGGCGCCGGCATGCAGACGGGAACGCATGATGCGGTACAGAATCAGCGCCATGAAGTAGATTGCGGCATGAGCGCGGATGCGGTCGGGCAAGCGGTGATATACCGGGCCGATCTCGATTTCTGATTTCAGGTCATGGTAAAAAAGCGGGCGCGGGCGCCTCCATCGGAGAGCTTGCGGCCGGGCTTGCGTTTGCCTCCATCCTGATCGTCCAGTTTGGCGCTTCATTCGGCAGCCTTGCGCTCGAGTTCCTGAATGACGGCATCGCGCTTGGCGCCGGCTTCGCGCGCATTGCCGAGATCGTGGGCGATAATCGGGCGCAGTTCATCCACTTGGTTTCACCCAGCACTTCCTGTTCTGCGTTGACGCATTGTTCCGCATGAAAGGGCGCCAGCAGGTCGGCAAAGTCGCCATAGCGCCAGCTCGTGCACGGCGAGAATGAATTCCAGCATGCCGCCGTCAGGTAGCTCCATGGTGCAACAAAGCCGTCCAGCATAACCCAGGATTGCGTTCACCTGGCTTTTGCGCATTTTTGGTAATTCAGCGTTATCACTGGCCAAACTACTCCACCGGTGATTAGCCGACAAAAGCCGTGAGCGTCACGCTGATTTTTTGATGGCGAGAAGCCGGCTCCTTTCAAAAGAAGCCGGCTGCTTTCGGATTAGTGGGTCGAAGCGCTTTTCGCGTCAGCCGAGCCAACCGGATTCAACACCACTTCAACGTAATTCTTCTTGTCCAGGTAGCGTTGCGCGGCGCGCTGCACGTCGGCTACCGAGAGTTTCTCGATCTCATCCGTTATCGTCAGCAGGCGTGCCGGATCGGTGCCGTCCAGCAAGGATGACTGCAAGTGCTCGAGCCAGTAATTGTTTTCATGCTGCCATTGGCGGTAACTCTGGCGCCAGTTGGCCTTGACCTTGTCGAGTTCAGCCTGCGTCGGACCGTGCGCCTTGAGGTCGTCGATTTCGCCGAATACTGCCGCAACCAGCTTTTCTACCTTGTCCGGGCCGGTCGGCATCTGCATGCCGATTTGGTAGTGCTCGTAAGGAATACGCTCGACGGTGCCGCGGGCCTGACCGCCGTAGATCAGCCCATCTTTCTCGCGGAGCACGGAAAACACCCGCAGGTTCATCACCTCGGTCAGCGCACTCATGCGCAGCGACTCGGCCGGCGACCACTTGGCGGGCCCGGAG
This sequence comes from Stenotrophobium sp., assembly GCA_035565075.1. Lineage (GTDB taxonomy): Bacteria > Pseudomonadota > Gammaproteobacteria > Nevskiales > Nevskiaceae > Stenotrophobium. The sequence goes on along the minus strand of DATMTG010000274.1, from coordinate 2,291 downwards.
AACGTCAACGACAGGACGCTCTTCGGCTCGGTTCCCGCCAGCACTTCCTTCTTGATAATGCCCCTCGATTCCCGCAGTCCCACGTCGCGGAAGTTCAGCGGCAGGTCCGGCGTGGGCAGCGTGCCGAGGTAGGCCGCGACCAGCGGCTTGATCGCCGCTACGTCGAAGTCCCCGACCAGGACGAACGTCAGGCCTTTGGCACTGGCGAAGCGCTGGCGGTACAGCGCGATGCTGCGGTCGAGATTGATCTTGGCGACGTCGGCCGGAACGAACGAGCGCGGCTCATATGGATGGCCGCCATAGATTGCGTCGACAATCGCGTCGCCAAAACGCGCCTCGGGCGAGACGGTACGGTTGCGCACCAGTTCCGTCACGCCGTTCCTGATCGCGTTGTACACGTTCTCGTCGCGGCGCACGCCATCGAAGCGTAGCCACAGCATCTGGAACATCGCCTCCAGGTCTTCCCGGCTGCTGCCCGATTGGCCGCCGATCTCGTCCGTGTAGGTGCCGAGGTTGACGCCAGCGGCGGCGTTGCGCCCGGTGAGGATCTTCTGCATGTCGAGCTGGTTGTAGTCGCGCACGCCCATCGCGGTGGCCAGCGAGCTCGCCAGGCGGGCGTTCGGCATGTCCTGGGCGTCGAACTGCGTCTGGCCACCGTAGCGCTTGGCGCCAAGCAACACCTGGTCCTTGCGGAAGTCGCTCGGCTTCAGGATCACCTTGACGCCGTTCGACAGCGTCAGCCGGGTCAGTCCCAGCTTCTTGTCCTGGCTTTCGGCGACGATGGTACCGGGCTTGGCCGGGCGCTCCATCAGGTGCGTCGGCAGTGCTTTTTCTTCTCGTTTCGCGACTTGCGCGTGCTCACCTTTCGTCACCTCGGCCACCAGCTCCTGCTCGGTCGGCGCCGGCCCCGCCTTGGTGCCGCCGATGAATGTCACCAGCTTGCCTGCGTCCGCCGCGAAGGCCTTGCGGGCCGCGGCGTTGACGTCTTCCAGGCTGATCGTCGGCAGCAGCGCCTGGGCCAGGTGGTATTCCGCTTCGACGCCCGGGATGCTTTCATTGGCCAGAAAGTTGCGCTGGTATTCGGCCGCATAAGCGGCCGAGTCGGTCGTATTGCGTTCGTTGTAACCGTGTTCCAACCCGGTCAGGATGTCCTTCCGTGCGCGCTCCAGTTCGGGCATCGTGAAGCCATACTGGCGCACGCGCTGCAGTTCCTGCTGCAGCGCCGCGAGCGCCGGCGCCTGACCGCCCGCGCCGAGCACCGCGCCCAGCTCGAATGCCTTGTAGCGCGCGGTGAGCGGATCGTTGCCGCCGTTCCCGAACATGAATGGCGGATTGGGTTGCTGCGCCAGTTCCGCCAGGCGCAGATCCAGCATGAGCGTGTACAGGTTTTCGATCGTCTTGTCGCGGTAGCTCCCATAGGTGCCGAGATTCGGCTCGAGGCGCGGCGAAAAGGTCAGGCCGACCCTGTTCACGGGCATTTCGGCATCGGTGAACACGAAGGCGTCGGTACCCTTGCGTGCCGGGATGTCCGAATAATTGCGCGGCCGCTCGCCGGCCGGATTCTGCAGTCCCAGGAAGTGCATTTTGATCTGGCGCTCGGCGTCGCCCGGATCGATGTCGCCGACCACGATCACAGCCATCAGATCGGGGCGGTACCAGTCGTGGTAGAAACGGCGTACGGTGTCCGGGCTCGCCGTGCGGATCACGTCTTCCTTGCCGATCGGGATTCGCGACGCGTAGCGCGAATTGTTGTATGCCTTCGGCAGCAGCGCCAGTTGCACGCGCTGCACGACGCCCTTGTGACTGCGCGCTTCCTCGAGGATGATGGCGCGCTCCTTGTCGACGGCTTCGGGACTCAACAATATGCCATGGGCCCAGTCCTCGAGCATCGTGAACGCCGTGTCGACGTTTTCCTTGCGGTCGGTGGGGACGGGCAGCGTATAAACCGTCTCGTCCGGGCCGGTATAGGCGTTGAGGTCGGCACCAACTTTCAGGCCGATCGATTGCAGGTACGAGACCAGATCCTGCTGCTTGAAGTGGGTCGAACCGTTGAACGCCAGGTGTTCGAGCATGTGCGCGAGGCCCTGCTGGTCGTCTTCTTCGAGCACCGAACCCGCTTTCACCACGAGGCGCAGTTCGAGCTTGTGCTCCGGCTTACCGTTGCGCTGGATGTAGTACGTCAAGCCGTTCGGCAGCTTGCCGACCTTGACCTGGGGGCCGACCGGGATGGGTGCGTTCAGGTCGATGGCGCTTGCCGGCGGAATGGTTGTCAGGATAGCGGCCGTGAGCAG
>DATMTG010000273.1:0-2822 GCA_035565075.1 Stenotrophobium sp. | reverse complement strand
CAACCACCAGAGTCCCTTGATCCAGACCAGCGGCTTGTTCCTGACGCCATCGACCTTGAACATGTGACGCATGATCATGAAGACGTGGAACGGGAATGTGAACGTCACCAGCATGAAACTGAGGATGCGGGTGAAGTAACTGGCCTTCGCCACCTTGGTCAGCACATCGAAGGCGACCGCCTTGTGCTCGATTTCCTCCACCGCGTGCCAGGCGTACATCGCGCGCACGCGCGGGTCGGCTTTTTCCATCAGCCGGTTCGAGAAAAATCCATGCGCCATCAGTGCGGTCAGATGCTCGGCCGCGGCAGTCTGTCCCAGCGTGAATGTCCGCGGAAAATATTTCCTGAAGAAGCCGAACATGATGTCCTTCTGCTTTTGCAGGACCTTGTCGACTTCGACGCCCTGCGCCTTGACGCGATCGTTGAACTGCGTGTGGACGATGCCGTGCTGGCCTTCCTGGTAGATGAAATCCTTGACCTGCGCCTGCAGCGCCGGATCGGTCACCCGGTCGCGGTAATCGCGGACGCAGACGATGAAGAACTTCTCGCCTTCCGGAAACAGCAGTGACATGGCGTCGAAAAAGCGCGACTTGAAGGCGTCGCCATCCAGCCAGTACCGGGGAATGTCGCCGTCGAGCCCGAAATCCGGGCTGCGTCGCGGCGTGATGCGGTAAGTGTGGTGCAGGTCCTGTTTCACGGAATGACTCCAGACTGGTTCTGGAGTCAATGTAACGCTCGTTCCTGGACGCGGCTATGACCGGTCACGACCCGAGGGAACATTTCGCGACAGCCACCCTAGCGGCGACGCGCCCTGAATTCACTCGGGGACATGCCGTTCCAGCGCTGGAATGCGCGGGTGAAACTGCGGCGATCCGAAAAGCCAAGGCGCTCGCTGATGCGTTCGATATCGTCCTCGCCGGCCTCGAGCAACTGCATGGCCATGCGGTACCGCGCGTGGGCCTGCAGCTCGGCGAAGCTCTGCTGCTGTTCGCGCAGGCGGCGTTGCAGGGTCCGCGGCTCCAGGCCAATGCGTTGTGACACCTGTTCGATGCCCTGCCCCAGCAATTCCGGCCATTGTGCAAACACGTTCTCGATAGCGGCGACCAGCCCGAGTTTTTTCGGCAGCCGCTGCAGGCGCTTTTCAACCAGGTACTCCGCCTGCTTGTGCAATGACGGGAAAGCGCCGTCGAGCGTGATATCCAGCAGCCTGCGGTCGAATACCGCCGCATTCTCGGGCTGCCCGAACTCGACCGGCAGGCCGAAGAATTTTTCGTATTCGGCGGCATAGGCCGGCCGTGCATGGCGGAACGTGAGCTTCTGCGCCTCGTCATGGCCCTGCGTCAGCGTCCTGAAGAATTTTTGCACGGCCGCAAACAGCGATTCGATGAAATAGGGCTTGGTCGGACGCGTGTCCGGCGAGCGGATATCCATGATCAGGTAGGCGCTCTTGCCGCGCTCCACCAGGCGGACATCGATCATCGGGTTGATCAGCGTCCGCACCCATTCGAACACGCGCATCGCCTCGCGCAGTGTCGGACTGGTGGCCAGGAAGGTTTCGATGTCCGGCACGTAGTCAAAAGCGAAACGCTCGCCGAGCACAAACGGGAAATGCTGCCTGCGCGAATGGGCGATGCAGGCTTCCATGACCTTCTCCAGCGTCAGGGGGTCGACATTGACGCTTTCGATATGCACCAGATCGCTGGGAATTCCGTATTGACGGAATACCGGCTCGATCTGGAACCCGCAGGCCGCAGCCGCCTTGATCCAGTTCGGCAGAGTCAGGAACGGGATCGGCTCGGCATGCGGCGCTTGTGTACTCATGTGTCGAGTATGCCAGCCGGAAGCGCCACGCGGACATTGCCGCCAAAACGAAAACACCCCGGTGTCCCGGGGTGCTTTCTCGTGCCGTCAGGGCTCAGAGTTGCAGCAGGAGCCGTGCCGGGTCCTCGAGGCACTCCTTGATCGTGCGCAGCGTCAGCACCGCCTCGCGGCCATCGATGATGCGGTGATCGTAGGTCAGCGCCAGATACATCATCGGGCGAATCACGATTTCGCCATTGACCACGACCGGCCGCTCGGTGATGCCGTGCATGCCGAGGATCGCGCTCTGCGGCGGGTTCAGGATAGGCGTGGACATCATCGAGCCGAAAATGCCGCCGTTGGTGATGGAGAAGGTTCCGCCGGTCAGGTCGTCCATGGTCAGCTTGTTGTCGCGCGCCTTGACTCCGAGACCGGCGATCGACTTTTCGATATCGGCAAACGACAGCAGGTCCGCATCGCGCAGGATCGGCACCACCAGCCCGCGCGGCGACGACACCGCGATGCCGATGTCGTAGTAGCTGTGGTAGATGATGTCGCTGCCGTCGATCGAAGCGTTCACCGACGGGAACTTCTTCAGTGCCTCGATCGCCGCGCGCACGAAGAACGACATGAATCCGAGCTTCACACCGTGCGCCTTCTCGAAACTGTCCTTGTAGCGCGCGCGCACCTCACTGACCGCCTTCAGGTCGACCTCGTTGAAGGTCGTCAGCATCGCCGCGGTGGATTGTGCTTCGATCAGGCGCTCGGCAATACGCGCACGGATCCGCGTCATCGGCACGCGCTGCTCTTCGCGCGCACCAGCGGCCGGGCGCGGCGCTTCGGCCGAGGGCTTGGCCTCGGATTTTTTTGCGGAGGACTTGTCGGCGTGCGCCTTGACGTCTTCGGGCGTCAGGCGCCCGCCCTTGCCGGTGCCACTGATCTGGCTGGCTGACAGCCCCAGTTCCGACAGCAGCTTGCGCACGGCCGGACTCTGGTCTTCATCGCTGCCGCCGGCCGGAGCCT
>DATMTG010000272.1:0-5398 GCA_035565075.1 Stenotrophobium sp. | reverse complement strand
TGCAGTGGACGCTGCCCGCCGGCGTGACGGCCGGTGACATCGCCTGGCCCCTACCGCAGAAAATCCGGATCGGCACGCTGGCCAACTACGGCTACGAAGGCACGGTGCTGCTGCCGGTGCCGCTCACCATTGCGCCGGACTTCAAGCCGCCGCTGTTCGCGACCAGCCTGGAAGTCAAGCTGAAGGCGTCCTGGCTGGTGTGCCGCACCGAATGCATCCCGGAAGACGGCAGCTTTGTGCTGAAGATCCCTCTCAAGGGCTCCACCGCGCTGAACCATGCGCTGTTCGACGCGGCGCTCGCGGCGCATCCGAAACCGCTGGCGGGGACCAGCCAGGCGCGGATTGCCGGCAACACCCTGCAGGTGAGCGTGACCGGCCTGCCGGCCGCGCTGGCGGGCCGCACGCTGGAGTTCTTCCCCGAAACGCCCGACGTGATCGACAACGCGGCGCCCATCACCCAGGCCTGGCAAGGCAAGGTGTGGACCGCGCAGGTGCCGATCTCGAGCCAGCGCGAGAGCAGCCCGGCGGTGCTGCCCGTGGTGCTGGCAACACTCGGCGCAGGCAGTGCGACGGGCTACCGAACCGAAGCGAAGGTTTTGGGAACCTGGCCCCAGCTGGCCGCCGCGGCCACCGTCTCGCCCGCACTCGATGCCGCGCTGCAGGCGAACGCGCGCGCGGGTGGCCAAGCCGCGGACCCGGTGGGCGCAGCGACGCTGGCAGCGGCCCTGCTGGGCGCGCTGCTCGGCGGGCTGATCCTGAACCTGATGCCCTGCGTGTTCCCGGTGCTGGCGATCAAGGTGGTCGGCTTCACGCGCCACGCGGGCGACCGGCGCGCGCACCGGATCAGCGCGCTGGCCTACACCGTGGGCGTGCTCGCGTCGTTTCTGGCGCTGGGCGCGCTGCTGCTCGCGGCGCGCGCGGCCGGCGAGCAACTGGGCTGGGGCTTTCAACTGCAGTCGCCCGCCGTGGTAGCCAGCCTGGCCGTGCTGTTCACGGTGATCGGGTTGAATCTCGCGGGGCTGTTCGAATTCGGCCGCTTCCTGCCCGCCGGCGTGGCGGCGCTGGAGGCCCGGCACCCCGTGGTCAACTCGTTGTTGTCGGGCGTGCTCGCGGTGGCGGTGGCGTCGCCATGCACCGCTCCCTTCATGGGCGCGGCGCTGGGCCTTGCCATCGGGCTGCCGGCGCTGCAGGCGCTGGCCGTGTTCGGCGCCATCGGCATCGGCATGGCCCTGCCCTACCTTGCAGCCGGCCTGCTGCCGGCAGTGGCGCGCGCGCTGCCGCGCCCCGGCGAATGGATGCAGGTATTCCGCCGACTCATGGCGTTCCCGATGTTTGCCACCGTGGCCTGGCTGGTCTGGGTGCTCGGCCAGCAAAGCGGCATCGACGGCGCGGGCGCGCTGCTGGCCCTGCTGGTGGCGCTCGCCGCCGTGCTCTGGGCGTTCACACTGGCGGGCCGCTCGCGACTCGTGATCGCTACGCTATCAATAGCGTTCTTTGCCCTGGTGGCGGGCGCCATCGGCCCCTACATCGTCCAGCCCCTGCAGCGCACGCCGGCCGTGGCGAGTGATGCGCGCTGGCAGCCCTGGGAGCCAGGCCGGGTCGACCAGATCGTCGCCAGCGGCCGGCCGGTCTTTGTCGACTTCACTGCCGCCTGGTGCGTCACCTGTCAGTACAACCAGCGAACCACGCTGGCGAACCCCGCCGTGCTGGCCGATCTGGCGGCCAAAAAGGTCGTGCTGCTGCGCGCCGACTGGACCCGGCGCGATCCGGCCATCACCGCCGCGATCGGCCAGCTCGGACGCAGCGGCGTGCCGGTGTACGTGCTGTACGAGGCTGGTCATGCGCCGCAGCTGCTGCCCCAGTTGCCCACGGTCGCCGACATGCGCGCCGCCATCGCAAGGCTTTGAGGCTCAGCTGCCTTTGCGGGTCTGGAACGCCGGCACAAACATGTCCGACCATTTGGCCGGCCACGTCTTGATCATGCCCGCCTTGTCCAGGAAGGTGACGTAATCCATCAGGCCGTCAGGCGTGGTGCTGAACTGGGTGTCCTTGTCCGCCAGAATCTGCTCCACGTCAGGCAGGCTCATCTTGTTTTTCGAGACGCGTAAAAACGTCTCGGCGGCACCCTTGCGATCGGCCGCGATGTAGGCGTTGGCCTCTTCCTGCGCCGCCATGAACGCAGCCGTCAGCCGGGGATTGGTTTCCGTGAAATGTCGAGAAGCGAACACCACGTCAAGGGTGATATTACCGAGCAGGTCCGATGAATTCAGCACGCGGGTGATCTTGGGATCTTTGATCTCCTGGTAGGAAAAAGGCGGGGATGTGAAGTCCGCCGTGATCCCGGCCTTGCCACCCAGCAGTGCAGCGACCGCATCAGGGTGGCTTAGCCCAACAGTCAATGGGTCGAGCTTGGCATAGTTTTCTATACCGAAGGTCTTGGCGGCCACCATTTCCAGCACCACGGCCGACAGCGAGGTCTTGATACCGGGCACCGCGATCTCGTCTTTGGATGTGAAATCTTTCAGCGACTTGACATCGGGATTGTTCGTGTTGAGCCACAGGGACGCGGTGCTCAGCGCGCCCAGTCCGATCACTTCCGATCGCGGAATGCCGCGCGCCTTGGCCCACAAAATGACAAATCCGGGGGCCCCCGTGCCTGCAACATCAATGCTGCCGGCCAGCATCGCGTCGTTGATCACGTTGCCGCCATCGATCGTGAGCCAGCGTGTCTTGACGCCCCCCAGGCCCAACTTCTCTGCATGCTTTTCGACCAATTGCTGGTCGCGAATGACCATCAGCGGCAAATACAGAATGCCGTAACCATGCGAGATGCGAATGCTTGACACCTCTGCCCGCGCGCTGCCCGTGATGCTCGCGAGGGCCAGCGCGCCCGCCATCATCGCGGAGTTGAATTCACGACGTTCCATTCGAAAACCACCTTTGCGCCGTCAAACACTGGCGGGACTGGCGCTGCAGACCCCAACGGTAAATTGTGCGCTTCGCCATCGTAGCAAATGCAAAATTACCGGCCAGCTGGCTGATGACGGCTACGATGGCAGCGCGCATCAGGGTCGGGCAAACCCACGAGAAGCCGTTGCCGATCTGCCGGAAGCAACACAGCGCCCCATTGCATGTCCCTGGTAGCCGAAACTGGTGTGCCCCGCGATGGCGTAGTGGCGCAGCTCTGGGGGAAGCCTGCTCAAAGGGCTTTGCAAAGGAATGCGCTACAGGAGTACAAGCTCAAACGATATTGAAGCGGCAGCACTCTCGTTCGAAAAATGCGCCGAATCAGCGTGCCAGCGACGCGGCGCCACCTCCGTGAGTGTCCAAGTCGTCTAGCGCAACCGGTTGAGTCCCGTATCGTTGCTTTTCCCTTCGGTCGATCGCTGCCGCCATTTGAGATAGACCAATGTTGACAAGCATGAACGCGATCGCGGCTACAACTTGCGCTTGCAGCAATGAACGGCTGTAATACGCACCGAGCACCGTTGCCGAACGAAGCAAATCAAAGTAACCACCGAGAACGAACGCCAGCGTAGTACCTTTAAATACGATCACCATCTGACTCAAAAGTGCGGGGCTCATCACGCGTAGCGCCTGCGGCAGAAGAATCAACCACATGCTTTCGCTCTCGGAAAATCCGAGCGCTGCAGCCGCTTCCGACTCACCGCGCGGCAAAGCCATGACCCCAGCCCGAACCAGATCCCCGACAACGGCTGTGCTGTAGAGCGACAGCGCGATGACCAAAAACCAGAAATCGGAAAGCGGCAATCCCCAGGACGGCAGTACCAGCGAAGTGAAAAACAACAACAGCAGTATCGGTATGCCGTTGAAGAGATCGGCAAACGCACGGCAGGGATTCCGTACTAACTTTCGTTTCGATAGAAGTCCCCAGCCCAGCAAGCAACCAAAAAGCATGGACAACAACATGCCCACGACAGCCGCCCTGAGGTTATTTAACAATCCGAGTCCGAGCTGCCGCCAAACACCCCACTGGGAAAACGGCTTCCAGGCCGCCGCGTCGAATGCGCCGTTCTTGTTCAATGTCCAGGCGACACCGTACGCCACCCCAGCCACGACTACCCACGAAACGACTTCGAGCACACGATGGCGGCGCTTCGCACGCGGCCCGGGCTCCTCGAATAACATCACCGTGCTCATTTGCTGAAGGCAACCCTGCGTTCAAGCAGGGATACGCATCGTTTGAGTGCGATGCAAATAAGGACATAGGCGATTGCGGCGCCGCCGAGAACTATAAAGGCCTGGACTTCCTCAATCGCCACTTTGTCAGCCGTGAAGGTCAACTCCGCGACGCCAACTATTGCGGCCACCGAAGTGTTCTTCACCAGCAGGATCAATACATTGCCCATCGGTTGAACGACAGCCGCAAATGCCTGTGGGAGGACAAGGTAACGCATTGTGGCGAACGGGCCAAATCCCAACGACCGACTCGCCTCCAGCTCGCCCACCGCCACCGTATTCAGACCCGACCTGAGCGTCTCGCAAACGAAGGCCGCGTGATAGGCGATCAGGACAATGACCGCCGAAGTGAACAATGAAAACACAATGCCGAGCAGCGGGAACCCGAACACGAACAACACCATTTGAACCGGAATGGGGATGTTACGAAAAACCAGAATGTAGGCCGCAGCAGCGGTACGTGCTGCGCGAATGGGACTGACGCGCATGATGGCAAGCACCGTGCCGAGAATCATGGCGCCGACCCAGCCGAGAAACACAAGGCCAATCGTGAACGCAATGCCCCATGCAAACTCGCCAAGGTGGGGGAGCAAAAACGACATAAGAGTCCTTGATGTGCCTCGCTACCGACGCCTTCTCAATACAAGATGGGCGGTGGCGTCGCAGCCCCTGGCGATACGGTGCCGATCGTACTGTCGTACATCTTCTTCCATTCACCATTGGCAAAGATTTTCTTCAGATACGCATCGAGGTAGTCGTGGAGCGCCTTGTCGCCTTTCGGCAAACCAATGGAGTCGTTGTCCGACGCAACCTTCCCCGTCTTGTTCAGCAGTTCCGTCGGAATAAGCTGAAACTTGCCGGGGTTCTGACTCATCTGCCCCAATAAAAGACTCTGGGTGGTCGTAATACCATCGACTCGCTTCTCTTCAAGTGCCTCCATGCATTGCGTCATGGTGCCGAATACCGTCAGCTTCGCTTTGGGCGCATTCAACGGAACGTAGGTCTCGGAACCCGAACCCTTGGTCACGCAGATATTTTTGCCGTTGAGATCCGACACCTTTTTTATCGTGTTGTCGCCTTTGTTCACCATGGTGCCAATCGGGCTCATGATGTACGGTCCCGCGAAATCGACCGCCTTCTCGCGTGCCGGATTCGGCGGGTAGGTCGCGATCACGATATCCACTTTGTGCTGCTGCAG
>DATMTG010000271.1:0-16369 GCA_035565075.1 Stenotrophobium sp. | reverse complement strand
CATTACCCTGCAATCCGCCGCTGGTAAGGTTGAAGTCAATGTCAGCCCGATCGGGTATATCAACATCTGCTCGCCTTCGGGCAGCGGGGTTACGCGCTACACCGCCTGCAGCAGCTAGGGTGCCGGCCAATGCGTCGCAATGACCGGGTGGGACGCAATGCGGGGTTCAGCCTGGTCGAGCTGATGATTGCGTTGACCCTCGGCCTGATGCTGACCGCCGGGCTGATATCGATGTTCATGGCGACGCTGAGAAGCAACAGCGATCTGGCCCGTACCCAGCAGCTCGAGAATGAACTGCACGCCGGCATGCAGGTGATGACACGCGACCTGCGCCGTGCGGGCGCCAACGGCAAGGCCAGCCCGGTGCCGAATTTCATCAATCCCTTTGGGCTTGGCGCGACCGGCGCATACGCCGGCGAGACGGCGGACTCCTGCATCCTGTTCAGCTACGACCTGAACGACAACGGCGTGCTCGATACCGCCGGCACCGGCGATGAGCGCATGGGATACCGGCTCAGGCAGGGTGTGCTGCAACTGCGGAATTCCGGGCTGGGATGCGCCGATGATGGCTGGACCGATGTCACCACGCCCGCGGTGGTCAGGGTCACGCAATTGCAGTTCTCGGTCGCGGCCGTGGCCGACGGCGACATGACGATCCGCCGGGTGACCATCAACCTGGCGGGGCAGCTCAAGGATGATGCGACCATCGCGCGCAGTCTTGTCGGGCGCGTGCGCGTGCGCAACGACGCCTGGACGCCGAGCCCATGAACCGGACACAAACCCCAGCGGCATTGCGGCGGCATCGGCAGCGTGGCGCCATCAGCCTGATCACCGCGCTGATCTTTCTGGTGGCACTGTCCCTGATCACGGTGGCGGGTTCGCGCGTGGCCATGGTGCAGCATCGCATCGCTGCCAATAACGCACGTGCCGATACCGCCTTCTCTGCGGCGAACGCGGGTCTCCAGGCCGCACAGATGTACCTGGTCGCCAATCGCAGCATGATGGCCTCCGGCAATACCGGCGGCTGGATCGCGGGCAGCGGTTCCGCCCTGGTCTGGACCCATTGCAGCGCCGGCAGCACCACGCCGCCCTGCGGCGATGGCAGCCGCAACCTCTACGGCAGTGACTGGCAGTTCTATGGCCCGGTTCCCAACCTGCCGGCCTTGCCCGGCGAGTACCAGTACCAGGCGTGGTACCTGAGCAATACGCTGGACAGCGACCCGGCTTATACGCCGTTTACCGGCTGCCTGAACCTGTCCCTGGCCAGCACGCTGCCGGTGGTGGGGCCCCTGACCGGGGCCGCGGTGAGCGCGGTCAATGGCGTGCTCGGCAGCATGAGCACGGTGTTGCAGGGATTGCTGGGCGTGGCGTTGCCGCTGGGACTGGGAAACAATCTCTGCCTGCCGGTCAATTTTTCGCAATTGCCGGCGGTTGCGCCGCCAAGCCGGATCAATCCCGGGATCGAGGTGGTGGCGCAGGCCAGTTCCGCCAGCGACGCCACCGGCGCGGTGGCACGCACGCGGGTGACCTTGCAACGCATCAGCATCTTCAATCATCAGCCCGTTGCCGGGATCATGGCCAAGGGCACGGTCGATCTGACCGGCGACATCCGCATCTGGGGCAATCCCCGTCCCCCGACCGTCCCACCCAATGATTTTTCCCTGCTGAACCTCAACGATGTGGCCGGTCTGAATGTCACCAGCCTGCTGGGCATCGATCTCAACGACCAGTTGATCGACCTCAAGCCGCTGCTCAATCTGACCGGCGCGCAGATCCTGGCGCTGGACGCCAACGTCACTTTCCCGCTGTCCATCTGGTCGGCAGGTGCCGTGACGCTGCACCCCGAACCCGCGCAGGTGAATGGTGGCACGCTGGGCGGTTTGCTCAACGGGCTCGGCCTGGGTGGCCTGCTCGGCGGACTGACCGGCAAACTGGTGCCCAATCCCAACATCCTCAATGGCGCGCGCACCTGCCTGCCGCAGTGGGCCGGTGCCACCGACTCGCCCTGCACGCCGTTGTCGCAGTCGGTGCAAATCCTTCAGGGCAGCATCGCTCCGGCGACCACGACGGGTGGGCAGTGCATCGATTGGTATCTGAGCCTGCTGGGCATCAAGCTGGGCTGCAAGACTTACGCGCCAGTGATCACCACGCCGCAGAACCCACCCAGCGATACCAGCCTGCAACTGAAGCTGCCGGACATCCAGGATCCCCAGAACCTGGTCTCGAGCGTTACCGGACTGCTCGGCAGCGGCGGCGTCCCGGCGTTCCCCGGCGACCTGCTCGATTACAGCTTCGGCACTCCGGCGGTGCAGGCCGACACGCTCAAGGCCGCGGCGACCGTGCTCGGCGATTGCAGCTCGCTGGATGCCAATGCCGCGGGGCTTTACTGGGTGACGGGGAACTGCACGCTCAGCGGCAACATCGGCACGTCCGAGGGACCCGGCGTCGATGCCAATCCGGTGGTCATCATTGCCGGTGGCAGCGTGAGCCTTGCCGCCGGCAGCACGCTCAACGGCGTGCTGTACCTGTACGGCGGCGGCACCAGGACCGTGACCGGGCCGACGGCAGCCCCGCGTGCGACGATCCGGGGCGCCCTGCTGGCGGATGGAAACCTGAGCATGAGCGGTACACTGCTGAACGTGGTGTACGACCAGGCCGATATCCGTGCCGCCGGGTTTCTTGCTGGCAGCTTCGCGCCCCTGGCCGGCAGTTGGAGCGACCAGTGGAGCGCGCCATGAACGCCGCTACGCAGCGTGGCTTCGGCCTGATCGAAATCCTGATCACGCTGGTGGTGATCGCCTTCGGCATCATGGCGCACCTGACCTTCCAGCGCGTGACGTTTCATGAGGCGGGGTTGGCGGTTGGCCGTGCCAAGGCCGCGGAGGTGGCACAGGAGAAGCTGGAGGACCTGACCGCGTTCGGCTGCCTCAAGACCGGCGATTGCGCCTTCGCCTTCCAGGACATCGCGACCGATGCCGGCGGCAACCCCGTCAGCGGCGGCAGCCAGCTGGAATTGCCGGCAGCCACCGCATTCTTGGTCGACAACTCCAGCTACACCCGTCACTGGACCGTGACCAATTACTGGTACACCGCGACCAACAGCGCGCCGGCGACGACCGCACCCGCGGGCGCGCCGCTGCCCAGCCTGAAGGCGGTCACGGTCAGTATCACGTGGACGGATACCAATGGCGACGACCAGAGCCTGAGCCTGAGCACCCTGATCGCCGGTGCCGATCCTGCGGCTGCGGCGCGCGCATTCCAGTAACCGGATTCGGCAGTGCCGGTTATCGCTCGGTATCCAGATCGGGGATGCGAGTGAATGCGATGCGCATCGGTGCGTGCTCGCGTGCGGTATGGGCGCGGCCGAAGTACACCGTGTTCTTGCCGTAGCGCTGGTTCAGGCCGTCGATGGTCCGATAAAGCTCGCGGTGGGGTTGTTCCTCGGCAAACAGGGGCAGGGTTTGCTGGTGTTCGGGGTTCAGGGCCAGCAGCGTGACCCCGACCGCCATCGGCGGCGGAATATTCCGGCGCGGCCGTTTCGCCCACAGCGAATCCAGAAAGTGACCGAGCGCAATGGTGTCCTGGGTTTCGCTGAAACGGCCGTCGCGGCGCCACTGCTGATGGCCGAGATAGCTGATGCGGATGTGCATGGCGCCGCTGACATACTGCATCCTGCGCAGGCGCATCGCAGCCTTCTGCAGTATGCGGTGGATGACAGCATGGGCATCGGCATCGTTGCGCAGTTGCGGCGGCAGGACATGCGAGTGGCCGATGCTGTGCTGTTCGCCGGCCGGCGCATGAACTTCCTCGCCACGCAGGCGCGCCCACATCAGCCGGCCCTCGATACTGCCCCAGGCCTGATGCAATTCTTCGCGGCTGGCGGCGCAGAGCTGCTCGACGGTATCGATGCCGTGGGCACGCAGGCGCTGCTCCATGCGCGGGCCGATGCCACACAGGTCGCGCAGCGCCAGCGGATGCAGGATCTGCGGCAGATCCCTTTGTTCGATGACGACCAGGCCATCCGGCTTCTGCATGTCGGATGCGGTCTTGGCCAGGTAGGAATTCGGCGCAATGCCGATCGAGCAGGTCAGCTGCGAGCCGACGTTTTCATAGATGCTTTGCTTGATGCGCAGGGCGATGGCGCTGGCCCGTTGCGGGGTCTGGTCGCGGAGATTGAGGGCGCAATGCATTTCGTCGATCGACGAGGTCCACTCGACCTGCAGCACACGGTCGATGGCCGCGACCAGGCGATGGTGGTATTCGACATACTTGGCATGATCGCCGACGATCAGGCGGATCCCGGGACACAGCCGCCTGGCCTCGCGCACCAGCGTGCCGGTTTTCACCCCGAATGCCTTGGCCTGATAACTGGCTGCGATGCAACAGGTGGTTTCGGCGAGGGACGGCACCACGGCAACCGGCCGGCCACGCAGGGACGGGTCGAGCTGCTGCTCGACCGAGGCGAAGTAACTGTTGAAATCGACCGCCAGACGCATGGACGTGACCGGAAAATACAGGGCCGGAGGATGACGTTAGCGCGTATTTTTGAAAACATAAAACCGCCGGTATGGACGGGTCTTGAGATCGAAGGATCGAGCGCGTGGACGATCCAGGCGCGGGCCAGAGGCTGCCGAACGGGCCGGATTGGATCATTCGGATGACGGCAGCACGCAGTGCGCTGTGTTAATCCGTTAAACTATGCGCTGCTTCCATTTACTCTCCTCATGCGCATATTGCTCTCCAATGATGACGGCTGCCGGGCTCCCGGCCTGCGTTGCCTGCATCGACACCTGCAAACCCGCCATCAGGTCGATGTCGTGGCACCGGATCGCAATCGCAGCGGTGCCAGCAACTCCCTGACGATACTGAATCCGCTGCGGGTCCAGCACAACGAAGACGACGTGATCTGTGTCGATGGCACGCCCACCGATTGCGTACACCTGGCCTTGACGGGCCTGTTGCAGGAGGTGCCGGACATGGTGGTGTCGGGCATCAACGCCGGCGCCAATCTGGGCGACGACACCCTGTACTCTGGAACGGTCGCCGCTGCGATGGAGGGGCGCCATCTGGGGTACTCCGCCATCGCCGTGTCCGCTGCCGCGATCAGTCCGAAGCACTATGAGACCGCAGCGCGCGTCACGCTGCGGCTGATCGAACAATTGCAGCAGGACCCGATGCCCGGCGACACCATCCTCAACGTCAACGTGCCGGATGTTCCCTGGGAGGACTTGCAGGGCTATGAAGTCACGCGTCTGGGCAATCGCCACTGCTCGGATGGCGTGATTGCCGACAAGGATCCGCGCGGCCGTCCGATTTACTGGGTTGGCGCGGCCGGCAGCCAGAACGACTGCGGCCCCGGCACCGATTTTCATGCGGTCAACCACAACCGGGTCTCGATCACGCCGCTGCTGGTGGACCTGACGCGCTATGCGGTGATGGATCGTCTCGGCCAGTGGGTGCGCGCGCTATGACCAGCCTGTATCGGCCGCAGCCCGCGCGCGGCCAGGATTTTGTCGTCAGCCGCCGCCGCCAGGAACTGGTGGACCGGCTGCGCCGCGAAGGCATCCACGATGCCAATGTGCTGGCGGCCATGGAAAAAGTCCCGCGTCATGAATTCGTCGACGAATTGCTGAAAAGCCGCGCCTACGAGAACACCGCGCTGCCGATCGGCAACGCCCAGACCATCTCCCAGCCGGTGGTGGTGGCGCTGATGACGCAGGCGCTGCTGTCGGGGCGGAAGCTCAAGCGCGTGCTGGAAATCGGCACCGGCAGCGGCTATCAGACGGCAGTGCTGGCAGAGTTGGTCGAGAGCGTGTTCACGGTCGAGCGGATCAAGCCGCTGACCGAGCAGGCACGCAAACGGCTGGCGCACCTGGGTTACCGCAACATCCACTTTGGCTATGCCGATGGCATCAGCGGCTGGACACCTTACGCGCCCTACGACGGCATCATCGTGACCGCGGGGACCGAATCGGTGCCGCGCGCGCTGACCGAGCAGCTGGCGGTGGGCGGCCGTATGCTGATCCCGGTCGGACCGCAGGGGCGGCAGTCGTTGCGGCTGATCGAACGCAGCCCCGGCGGATATGCCGAAACCGATCTGGCCGCCGTCAGCTTCGTGCCGCTGCTGGCGGGCAGGGACTAGCGCAGATGTCGCCGCGCGCCCAGCTCTGGACCGTGCTCCTTGCGGCGGCCGTGGGTCTGGGCGGATGCGGCGGCGGACTGCGCTGGAACACGAGAAGCGACCAGACGCATCGCCCGGCACCGGCCGAGGCCGGCAGGGCCGGCGAATACCGGGTCGAAAAAGGCGACACGCTCTACGGGATCGCCTTCCGCAACCAGCTCGATTTTCGCGAGCTGGCACGCTGGAACGGTATCGGCGGCGATTACACCATTCATCCCGGCCAGAGGCTGCGCCTGCGGCCTCCTGCGGGCGAGCGCGCTGCGCCGCAGACGAGCCGGGCGCCGCCACCGCCCGAACGCAGGCCGGAGCAGCGCCCGTCTACGCCCAGGGCCAGACCACCGGCGGTGGCTTCAGCGCCGGCCGGTCCCATGAGATTCGAATGGCGCTGGCCGCTGAATGGGTCGGTCTCCCGGAATTACGCGCCGGCAGCGGGCAACAAGGGGCTGGATTTCACCGGCGTCCTCGGCATGCCGGTGCTGGCCGCCGCGCCCGGCAAGGTGGTGTACAGCGGCAACGCCCTCAAGGGCTATGGCGAGCTGATTATCATCAAGCACGACGACACGTACCTGTCGGCTTACGCCTATAACCGCCGCCGCCTGGTGAAGGAGGGCGATGTCGTCACCGGCGGTCAGCCGATCGCTGAGCTGGGCCTGGGACCGCAGAACAAGCCGCTGCTGCATTTCGAGATCCGCGCCAACGGCAAGCCGGTCAATCCGCTCGACTACCTGCCGTCGCAGGATCGACCCAGTCGGTAGCCGCTGAAGGCCGTCATCGCCGCGGTCTTTTGTTGCAGCGCGATAGGTGCAATGGTCTAATACCGCGCTTGATTTTCCATCATCGGAAGAAAACCCGTGAACGCCGTTTTTCCGCGCATCCAGCGCCTGCCTCCTTACGTCTTCAACATCGTTGGCGACCTGAAGAAGGCAGCGCGAGCCCGTGGCGAAGACGTGATCGATTTCAGCATGGGCAACCCCGACCAGGCGACGCCACGGCATATCGTCGACAAGCTGCTGGAAGTGGCCGGGCGCGAAGACCCGGCGGTTTTCCGCTACTCCGTTTCCAAGGGTGTTCCCAGGCTGCGGCGCGCGATCGCCAAGTGGTACAAGACGCGTTTCAATGTCGATCTGGACCCGGAAGCCGAGGCCATTGCCACCATCGGCTCCAAGGAGGGCCTGGCGCACCTGATGCTGGCGACGCTCGAAAAAGGCGACGTGGTGATGGTGCCCAATCCGGCGTACCCGATCCATCCCTACGGTGCGGTCATCGCCGGCGCCGACGTGCGCCACGTGCGCCTGACGCCGGGCACGGATTTCTTCGCCGAACTGGAAAAGGCGATCAAGGAGTGCTGGCCACGGCCGAAATTCCTGATCCTGAATTTTCCCGGCAACCCGACCGCGCAGTGCGTCGAACTCGATTTCTTCGAGCGCGTGGTGGCGATGGCGAAGGAATACGGATTCTGGGTGATCCACGACATCGCCTACGCCGACATCGTATTTGATGGCTGGAAGGCCCCATCGTTTCTGCAGGTGCCCGGTGCCAAGGACGTTGGCGTGGAGTTCTTTACGCTTTCCAAGAGCTACAACATGCCGGGCTGGCGCGTCGGCTTCATGTGCGGCAACCGCGAGCTGTGCACCGCGCTTTCGCGCATGAAGTCCTACCTGGACTACGGCACGTTCACGCCGATCCAGGTCGCCGCCATCGCCGCACTGGAAGGCCCGCAGGATTGCGTGCGCGAGATCGCGCAGATGTACCAGCATCGCCGCGACGTGCTGTGCGAAGGCCTCAACGCCTCCGGCTGGCAGGTCGAGACGCCCAAGGCCAGCATGTTCGTCTGGGCCAGGATTCCCGAGCCGTTCGCGGCGATGGGCAGCCTGGAGTTTTCCAAGCGCCTGATGAACGAGGCCAAGGTCGCCGTGTCGCCCGGCATCGGATTCGGCGAGTACGGTGACGATCACGTGCGCTTTGCCCTGATCGAAAACGAACACCGCAGCCGGCAGGCGGTTCGCGGCATCAAGAAAATGATCAAAGAGGGTCGCGCATGATGGCGCCGGTAAAAGTGGGACTGATCGGTCTTGGCACGGTGGGCCAGGGTGTGGTGCGTCTGCTCAAGGGCAACGCCGGCGAAATAAGGCGCAGGCTCGGCCGTGACCTGGTGGTGACCCACGTTGCGACGCGCGACCTGACGCGCAAGCGCGACTGCGACCTGCAGGGCATCACCGTGGTCAGCGACCCGCTGTCGATCGTCCGCGACACCGACGTCGATATCGTGATCGAGGTCATGGGCGGCACCGGCGCCGCGCGCGATCTGGTGCTCGCGGCCATCGCCCAGGGCAAGCACGTGGTCACCGCCAACAAGGCGCTGATCGCCGAGCAGGGCAACGATCTGTTCGCCGCGGCGCGCGAGCGTGGCGTGATGCTGGCGTTCGAGGCTGCGGTCGCGGGCGGCATCCCGATCGTCAAGACCCTGCGCGAAGGCATGGCGGGCAACCGTATCGACAGCATCGCCGGCAGCATCAACGGCACCTGCAACTACATCCTGACGCAGATGACGCTCAAGGGGCAGTCGTTCGCCGACGCCCTGGCGGATGCGCAAAAGCTCGGTTACGCCGAAGCCGATCCGACCTTCGACATCGAGGGCGTTGACGCGAGCCACAAGCTGGCGATCCTCGCCAGCATCGCCTTCGGCATGCCGCTGTCGTTTGCCGACGTCACCTGCGAAGGCATCACCAGGGTTACGGCGCAGGACATCGAGATCGCCCAGGCCCTGGGTTATCGCATCAAGCTGCTGGGCATCGCCAAGCGCGGCGAGGACGGCGTCGAGATGCGCGTGCAGCCAACGCTGATCCCGCAGGACACGCTACTGGCCAAGGTCGATGGCGTCCTGAACTCGGTGCTGCTCAAGGGTAATGCCGCAGGCCAGATCGGCCTGTACGGGGCCGGCGCCGGCGGCGACGCCACGGCTTCGGCGGTCGTCGCGGACTTGGTGGACGTGGCCCGTGCGCTGGGCACGCCGGCGCAGCAGTGGGTGCCGGCGCTGGCGTTCCAGCCGGACGCGGTGCAGCCGCTGAAACTGCTGCCGATGCGCGACATCCAGAGCGCCCATTACCTGCGTCTGCGCGTGGCCGATGAACCCGGCGTGCTGTCGCGCATCACCACGATACTGGCCGGCCACGGCATCAGCGTCGAGGCCATCCTCCAGCGCGAACCGCGCGGGCAGGAGGACGCGACGCTGGCGATCATCACTTCGGCCATCGTCGAGCACGCGTTCGATGCTGCGCTGGCGGCGCTGCTGGCGTTGCCGGTGGTGCGCGAAGGCGCGTCGCATCTGCGGGTGGAGCATTTCGACGGCTGAGCGTGCGCAGGCACGCGACGGTCTGGCGACCATGACGAATCCACAGCAGACAGTTCCGGTTTTTGCGCCGGTCACACTTGCCGGAAGGTATGTGACGCTGGTGCCGATGCAGGCCGCGCATCACGTGCAGATGTGCGAGGCAGCGACCGATGCCAGCATCTTCCAGTGGTTTCCGATCGAAGTGGCGGGTGAGCGCCAGATGGAAAAATTCATAGCCCAGGCGCTGGCCGATCAGGCGCTCGGCAGAGTGCTGCCGTTCGTGATTTACAGCCGTCACGACCAGAGAGTCGTCGGCAGCACGCGCTACATGAACATCGAAGCGACGCATCGTCGCGCCGAAATCGGTGCGACCTGGCTGATGCCGGCGGTGCAGCGCACACCGGTCAATACCGAGTGCAAATACCTGTTGCTGCGGCATGCCTTTGAAGTGCTTGGCCTGAATCGCGTCGAACTCAAGACCGATGCGCTGAATATGAAGTCGCGTGTGGCGATGGCCCGTCTGGGCATGGTGGAAGAAGGCACCTTGCGTCGGCACATGGTCACCGCCACTGGCCGCATTCGCGACACGGTGTATTTCAGCGTCGTGCGTGAAGAGTGGCCGCAGATGCGCGAGAATCTCGAACGCCGCCTGGCGCAGCCCTTCTCGTTCCAGCCCCGGATTTGATCCATTCATCCAGCTTGTCAGGAAATCAGACGTGACCCGATATACCGGCCTCATCGAACACTACCGCGACCGCCTGCCGTTGCCCAGGGACGCCCGCGCCATTTCGCTCGGCGAGGGCCGCACGCCGCTGATCAGGCTCGAGCATCTGCCGGGCAAGATCGGATTTGGGGGCGAGATCTACGTCAAGTTCGAAGGGCTCAACCCCACTGGATCGTTCAAGGATCGCGGCATGACCGCTGCGGTCACCCATGCGGTGCATAACGGCTCGCGCGCGGTCATCTGCGCCTCCACCGGCAACACCTCGGCGGCGGCCGCCGCCTATGCGGTGCGTGCCGGCGTCACCGCCTTCGTGCTGATCCCCGACGGCAAGATCGCGCTGGGCAAGCTGGCACAGGCGGTGGTGCATGGTGCGGTGGTGGTGCAGATCCAGGGCAACTTCGACGACGGCATGCGCCTGGTCAAGGAAGTCGCGCAGACCACGCCGGTGGCGATCGTCAACTCGATCAATCCGTATCGCCTGCAGGGGCAGAAAACCGCGGCGTTCGAGGTACTTGAGGATCTCGGCCGCGCGCCCGATTACCACTGCCTGCCGGTCGGCAATGCCGGCAACATCACCGCGTACTGGATGGGTTACAGCGAGTCCGTCGGTCTGCGCACCTCCGCCAGCATGGACGGCTACGCACTCGGCAACGCCAGATACTCGCGGCCGAAAATGCTCGGCTACCAGGCTTCCGGCAGCGCGCCGTTCCTGCGCGGCGGGCCGGTGAAAGATCCGGAGACCGTGGCCACCGCGATCCGCATCGGCGACCCGCAGTCCTGGGATCATGCCTGGAAGGTGCAGAAGGAATCCGGCGGCTGGTTCGACGAATGCAGCGACGCCGAAATCCTCGCGACGCAAAAAATGCTGGCGGCGAATGAAGGCGTGTTCTGCGAACCGGCTTCCGCGGCATCGCTGTGCGGCGCGCTGCGCGATATCAGGAGCGGCAAGATCGCCGACGGCAGCATCGTGGTCTGCACGCTGACCGGCAACGGCCTCAAGGACCCGGACGTGATCATGAAAGACGGCCTGCATGGCCTGATCCGCGTGCCGGCAGAGCGCGGCGCGGTCGAGCAGGCCTTGAAAAGCCGTCTGGGCTAGGCCCGGAGATCCATTCAGACCCCGAACCGCAGCTTGGGTGGTATCGGGGCAGGAGGTCGTGGATTCATGAGTGCGCCACTGATCCGTCGCCGTGCCGTCGGTCACCCCGAGGGCCTGCCGGGCAGCCTGCACCCGGTCCTGCGGCGCATCTACGCGTCGCGCGGCGTCACCGAATCCGACCTGCCGCTGGAGCTGCGGCACCTGTTGCCGCCGCAGACGCTCAAGGACATCGACGCCGCCGTGTCGTTGCTGGCCGGGGCATTGCATCGTGACCGGCGCATCATCATCTCCGGCGATTACGATGCCGATGGCGCGACCAGCGTGGCGCTCGCGGTCCGCGCCTTGCGCGCATTGGGCGCGACGTCGGTGGGTTACGTCGTGCCGGATCGTTTTCGCATGGGCTACGGCCTGTCGCCGGCGCTGGTCGATCTGGCGCTGGAGCAGGGAGCGCAGCTGCTGGTGACGGTCGACAACGGCATCGCCAGTCTCGCCGGCGTCGCGCACGCGCGGGCACGCGGACTCGACGTGCTGGTCACCGACCATCACCTGGCCGGGCCGGAACTGCCCACGGCCAATGCCATCGTCAATCCCAACCAGCCCGGCTGCACATTCGACAGCAAGCACCTGGCCGGGGTTGGCGTCATGTTCTATCTGCTGCTGGCCTTGCGAGCGCACCTGCGCGCGAACGGCGGGTTCGCGGACAGGGCCGAACCCAATCTCGCCGATTATCTCGACCTGGTGGCGCTGGGGACGGTCGCCGATGTCGTGCGCCTGGACTACAACAACCGCATCCTCGTGCAGCAGGGCATCGCCCGCATCCGCGCCGGCCATGCCTGTCCAGGTGTGCTGGCGCTGCTGCAGGCGGCGGGGCGTGCGCCCGGCGACATCGGCGCGACCGATCTGGGATTCGTCGTCGGTCCGCGCATCAATGCCGCCGGCCGCCTGGAGGATATTCGCATCGGCATCGAATGCCTGTTGTGCGACGATGCCGGCGCTGCGCTGGAGATGGCCCGCAACCTCGATCGCCTCAACCGCGAGCGCCGCGAGATCGAAGGCCAGATGAAGGACGAGGCGCTGGTGCTGATCGAGGAAAACGGCAGCGGCACCGGCGTGTGCCTGTTCGATCCGGGCTGGCATGAAGGGGTCGTCGGGCTGGTGGCGTCACGCGTGAAGGAACGGCTGCACCGGCCGGCCATCGCGTTCGCCCGCGCCGCCGAGAGCGGATGGCTGAAAGGCTCGGCGCGCTCGATTCCCGGGCTGCATATCCGCGATGCGCTGGCGGCGGTGGCGGCGCGCAACCCCGGCATGATCGAGCGCTTCGGCGGACACGCGATGGCGGCGGGACTGACGCTGCCGGAAAAAAATTATCCGGCATTCGGCCAGGCCTTCGATGCGGTCTGTCGCGAATGGCTGCAACCGGAGCAGCTGGAGCAGGTGCTGGAAACCGATGGCGAGCTGTCGCCGCCGGAACTGTCGCTCGACACCGCGCGGGTTCTGGCCGCAGCCGGTCCCTGGGGCCAGGGTTTTCCCGAGCCCCTGTTCGAGGGCCGCTTCGGTATCGCCTCTGCGCGCCAGGTCGGCGCGACGCAGGCGCACGTGAAATACCAGTTGCATCACCCGGCAGGGGGTCTGTTGACGGCGATGGATTTCGGCGGCGCGGAGCGCATGCGCACAAGCGGCGAGGTGCAGCTGGCCTATCGGCTTGCGATCAACCGCTGGCAGGGACGCGAAAGCCTCGACCTGCACGTCAGCGATCTGCAGCCGCTGGATTAGACCGGGCTAGACCGGCGCCGTGAAGATCACCGGTGTCGGCTTGGCGACGATGAATCCCTGGTAGAAATCGGCCTTGAGCTTCTGCCAGGCGACGAGCTGGCCGTTTTCCTCGAGGTTGTTGACGATGATCTGCTTGTGCAGGCTGCGGGCGACGTGCACGGCGGATTCGGCCAGCATCTGCTCGACGGCGTCCTGCGCGATCTGGCGGTACTGGCGGCCGTCGATCTTCACGAAATCGAACGACAGTCGCCGCAGCATGTCGAGGTCGGAACTGCGGCGTGCGTTGAAGTGGCTGACCAGCAGCCGGCAACCGATACCGCGCATGCTGTCGCAGAAGGTTTGCGCCGACTGCTGGTGACTGTCGATGCTCTCCTGGGTCAGTTCGAAACAGATGCTGGCGGGAGCCACGGTCGGCGCATGCTCGAAGGTCTGCACGATGTGCTCGAGCAGCGCCGGCTCGGCGAGCGATTCGGCGGAAACGCGGATCAGGATGAGCGAGGTCCGCTGCGCCAGCTCCGGGCTGCGCTGCAGCTGGGCGATGGTCTGACTGATCACCCAGCGGTCCATGTCGAGCGTCAGCAGATGCCGCTCGGCCGTCGGCATGAAGGCGGCCGCGGTCGACCAGAAACCTTCCTCATCCTCCAGCGTCAGGTTGACGGCATAGGCCGGTCCGGACGCGGGATTGCCCGCCTGGATGAACTGCGTGGTCAGGTGAAACAGGTTCTGGTTCAGGCCGGCGCGGATGCGCCGCATCCACAGCGAATCCTTCGGCGGGACCTGCAGGGCAGTGTCCGGCGACCAGAGCCTGATCGCGTTGCGCCCGGATTTCTTCGCCAGCTGGCAGGCCTCCTCGGCGCCGCGCAGGACATCGGCAGCGTTCGGGGTGCCGGCATCGAACGGCATGATGCCGATGCTGATGGTGACGGCAAAACCGTGGGCTTCCCATTTCAGGTGGCTGCCGGCCACCATCTTGCGCAGGGTTTCGGCAAGCTCCTCCGCCTTGCGGCTTTCGCAGTTTTCGAGCAGCACGGCGAACTGGCCGCCGCCGGTGCGATAGACCTCGCCGCGGCCGGCGCAGCAGGACACCAGCAGTTCGCTGATCTTGACGATGACCATGTTGCCGGCCCTCAGGCCGGCGGTTTCGTTGATCTGCCGCAGATCGTCGATGTCGATCGACAGCAGCGCGTGCCGGGCCGGCTTGCGGTGCGCCGCGGCGATCAGGCTGTTGATGTTGCGGTAGCAGCCGGAGCGGATCAGCAGGCCGGTCTCGCGGTCCGAGGCCAGCGGTTCGTCGCGCACTGCGGCCACTCCGCCGGCGGCGATGTTCATCTGCTCGTGGAACACGACCAGGGCGCCGGTGGCGCGCTGGTTGGGCAGCGTGAACGGCGTTGCGACCGCGCTGATTTCGCGCATCTCGCCGCTGGCCCGCGCAAGCCTGGCCGGCTCGGCGAGGTCGATGCGCCGGCCGTCGTGTATCGCCTGCATCGCCAGATTCGGCAGGGGGGTGCCGTCGGCGGTGAACGCCTTGAAGATGTCGGCGAAGCTGCGGCTGCGGCTGTTGCGCAGCGAGTTGCCGGTGAGCTGTTCGGCGACGCTGTTCATGTCTTCGATGCGGCCCTGATCGTTGGTGATGATCACGCCGTCGGAGACGGTCTGCAGCAGCAGGGCATTGCGCTCCTGCACGCGCGTCAGCGCGTCCTGCGCGGTGCGGCGTCCGCCGGATTCGGCCGTCAGCTGTGCGTGGCTGGAGCTGGCGTGGAGCAGCGTCTCGCGCATCAGCTGCAGGCGCTCGTTGAGCCACTGCGCCAGGCGCCCGACCTCGCTGCCGGAGTGCTCTTCGAGGTTGATCTTGAGCGTCTGCTCAAGATCGTGGGTTTTCATCAGTTGCGCGTGAATGCGCGACAGCGGCGCGATGACCATGAGATACACCGCGACGAAAATCAGCAGCAAGGCCAGCGCGAAGATGGCCAGAGTGGTCAGCATCGACTGCGTGAACAGGCCGCCGGGACCGGAGAACACCCGGTCGCCGGGCGTGAAACGCAGCAGCTGCCAGTGGCTGCCGGCAAGCGTGAACACCGCGGCATCGCTGTCGCCGCCGAGCACCGGATCGTCGTCGAGGTGCAGGACGGTGGTCGCGCCCGGTTTCGCGTGGTCGTTTTGCGACAGCCAGATCTGTGTCAGCGCGGCCTGCGCTTCCAGTTGCGACATGTCGCGGGTGTTGCGTTGCAGGGTGCCGGCATCGGCGGCCCTGTAGGTGGCCGAACGGTTGGCGCTGGCCAGTTGGTCGAGGTCCTGCTGGTGCAGCATCAGCGCCAGCGGGTTGTAGGCCGGCTGCGCCTGCGCCAGCGCCGCGAGATTGCGCGGATGGCCGGATTCGATGCGCGAACTGTTGGCGGAGAACGCCAGCAGCTGGTTGCCGGCGTCGAGCAGCAGACTGTAGCCGCTGTCGGACTGCGTGGCCTGGGTGAAATCGATCGCCAGGTTGTCCAGGCTCAGGCTGACGGTGACCGCGCCGCTGAAGCCGTGCGCGGTGACGATCGGCATGGTGCAGGTGATGACGTTCTGGCGCGACAGGGGTTCCTGGTAGACCGGCGTCCAGTAGCAGTGGTCGGCCTGCTGGTAGCGCGCTGGCGTGTACCATTTCTCGTGGGTGTAGGGCACCGTTCGCGCGTCGTTGTAATCCGCGCGCAACTGCAGCGTGCTGCTGGCGTCGCGCACCCACAGCAGGCTGGCGCGCTGCCGCGACGGGTCCAGCGTGTTGGGCTCCGGCCAGATGCCGACGTTGGCGATCAGGCCGGAGTCGGCGCCGAGATGATCGACCAGTTGCGGCACCACCTGGCGCAGGTTGCCGAGACTGTCGGGCAGATTGACCGCGAGTTGCGCCAGGGTGCTCGCGGTGTTCTGCACGCGCAGGGTAAGACCCTCGTACTGCACCGCAAGGCGCTGGCCGCTCTCGCTGCGATAGCGTTGCGTGCCTTGCAGCAGGCGGTCCTGGACCAGGCTGCGGTTGGCCAGGAACGCGGCGATCGCGGCGAGGAGGGCGAGTAGCACGAACAGCAGGCCGATCCGGAACAACAACCTGCCGTGCCAGGGCAAGGGCGTTGTCGAGACAGGCGGTGTTCGCGTCATGTGCGTCGGGCCTTCGGGCATGTCCTCGGACGACGGGCGGCGGGCTTTGCCGAATCATTGCACAAGTCCGCTGCGGCCAGAAATCACGGTATCGCGACTGCGCACGGCAACGAGCCGATCGCATGGCAGGCC